>NZ_CAKKTK010000080.1:0-20461 GCF_920656135.1 Frankia sp. Cppng1_Ct_nod
TTGGCGAGATGGCTGAACAGTTCAACGCCTTCGACGAACTTCTTTCCTGCGGCGAGACCGCCGGCGATCCCGAACGACAGGATCGCGCCGGCCCCTTTCGGTAGCACACGCTGTGCCCGGTCGTACCATTTCGAGGACGACAACCCCGGGTAGTTGACCCAGCTGACATCATCACGCCCGGCAAGCCATTCCGCCACACGCTGGGCGTTGGAGGTGTGCCGCTCGATCCGCAATGACAACGTCTCCAGGCCCTGGAGCAGGAGAAACGCGTTGAATGGCGAGATCGCCGCGCCGATGTCCCGCAGCAGTTGGACACGGGCCTTGGCGATGTAGGAGCCGTGACCGAGAGCGTCCCAGTAGACCAGGCCGTGATAGTTCGGGTCCGGTGTGGTGAAGTTCGCGAATCGGCCCGACGCCCCGTAGTCGAAGCGTCCACCATCGACGATCACACCACCGATCGTGGTGCCGTGGCCGCCGATGAACTTCGTCGCCGAGTGCACGACGATGTCCGCTCCGTGCTCGATCGGCCGGTAGAGATACGGCGTGGCCAGCGTGTTGTCGACGATGAGCGGGATGCCGGCGGCGTGGCCGACCTCGGCGATCCCGGCGGTGTCGAGGACGTCACCCTTGGGATTGCCGATGGTCTCACCGTAGAACGCCTTGGTGCCGGGACGGATCGCGGCGCGCCACGCGGCGAGGTCGTCCGGGTCGTCGACGAAGCTGACCTCGATGCCGAGTTTGGGCAGCGTGTAGTGGAACAGGTTGTAGGTGCCGCCGTACAGACTCGCCGAGGACACGACGTGGTCGCCGGACTCGGCCAGGTTCAGGATCGCCAGGGTCTCGGCGGCCTGGCCGGAGGACACCGCAAGCGCTCCGACACCACCCTCCAGCACGTTGATCCGCTGCTCGAGGACGTCCTGCGTCGGATTCATGATCCGGGTATAGATGTTGCCCGGCTCGCCGAGTGCGAACAACGCGGCGGCGTGGTCGGTGTCCCTGAAGACGTAGCTCGTCGTCTGGTAGATCGGGACGGCACGCGCCCCGGTCGTCGGGTCGGGCTGGGCACCCGCGTGGATCTAGCGGGTTTCGAATGACCAGCTGTCTGCTGACATGGAACGGGTCCTCCCCGAAGATGAACGGCGGCGCTGCGGATGGGCCGCGCTGGCGCTCACACCGGGACGGACGCGACCCCCGGGTCACGGCCGACATGGACTGGAACATCACTGGCGGCCGTCAGATGGAACAACAGGCCTCGTCGTTCATCCGGCACACGGCCGTCAGGCACGCAACGCACCCCCGGATGTCACGCAGGACACTCGACTGAGGGTGCACGGTCCGGGATCTAGTAGCAGGTAGCGGACTTCGTCCGTCCGATCCACCGGTCCGTGGCGCCGGCGATGCCCCATCCGCAGGATGACACCCACCAAGATAGTTAGCTGATATGAAATAAATAAATGGACGACATGGTTGTCACCCGTGAAGACATCACCCGCGGCGACAGGAAGGAACGATGACCGTATTAGGCGATATACCCATGACCACGGATATACCTTGCAAGAGCGACACGTACCGTGTTCGCCCCCACCCCTGGCGGCCCCGGACCCGACCCCGTCGCGCCCTGCTCGCGCTGTCCGTCCCGAATTACCGCATCTACCTGGGCGGACAGGCGGTGTCACTGGTCGGCACCTGGATGCAGGCCGTCGCATTGGGCTGGCTGGTGCTTCAGTTGGGGGCATCGGGTACGGTGCTCGGACTCATCACGGCCGCGCAGTTCGCGCCGGTTCTACTACTCGGCGCCTATGGAGGGCTCCTCGCCGATCGCGCCGACAAGCGACGTCTGCTTGTCTACACCCAGTTGACGTCCGGGCTGCTGGCTGCCGGTCTCGCCGTACTCGACCTCACCGGCGTCGTCCAGTTGTGGATGGTGGCCCTGGTGGCGGCCGGACTCGGCGCCGTCAATGCGGTCGACAACCCGACCCGGCAGAGCTTTGTCCACGAGATGGTCGGCGCGGACGTACTGGCAAACGCCATATCACTCAACTCGGTAGTGGTCAACGCGGCTCGGGCGGTCGGGCCGGGGGTTGCCGGAGTGCTGATCGCCGTCGCCGGTACCGGCGTGTGTTTCATGGTCAACGCGGTGTCGTTCCTCGCGGTCATCGTCTCGCTGACCCGCATGGACCCACGGGCACTTCGCCGCCGGGACCCGCTACCCCGCGCCCGGGGCCAGGTCCGGGAGGGCTTCGGGTATGTCCTGCGCACCCCGGCGCTGCGGGTACCACTGGCCATGATGGCCGTCATCGGCACGCTCGCCTACGAGTTCCAGGTCGTACTTCCCCTGCTCGGCCGGGTGGTGTTCCATGGCGGGGCCGGCACCTACGGGCTGCTCACCGGCGCGATGGGCGTCGGCGCGGTGATCGGCGGGCTGTTCGTCGCCAGGCGGAGCCGAGCAAGCCTTCGGACCCTGGTGGTCTCCGCGGCGGGCTTCGGCGCCGTCATCCTGCTTGCCTCAAGCGCGCCGGAGGTCCATCTCGCCGCTGCCGCCATGGTGCTGGTCGGCGCAGGCAGCGTCGCGTTCCTGTCCGCCGGCAACGCGGCACTCCAGTTGGCGTCCGAACCGCACATGCGTGGCCGGGTCATGGCGTTGTGGACCGTGGCCTTTCTAGGCAGCACCCCCGTCGGCGGCCCGACGATCGGATGGATCAGCGAGCAGCTCGGGGCTCGTGCGGGACTGGCCACCGGAGGACTCGCCGCCCTGGCCGCGGCCTGGTACGGCGCGCGGCATCTGTCCGATCGGCCGGTCAGTCGGTCCGCTCCGACGGCGGCGCCGCCGAGGCAGCCGCCCTGCCAAGTTCGGGTAGCTGCAACTGTTCGGTCTGATGACCCCGGTGTGCCTGGACCGCACTGAAGTGGTACTCCTCAGCCAGGTGGAGGAAGTCGGGTTCGTGGTAGCGACGACCGTCCAGGGTGGGGCCGAGCGTACCCTCCATGATCGCCTCGACATCCTCACCGGTGATCGTCTTGTTCGTCTCCAATGCGTGGGTCACCGCGAGCACCTCCCGGCGGTTGGCCGACAGGATCACCTCCGTCCGTTCGTAGAGTTCCTGCAGCTTCGCCTCCACCTCGTCGACGAACCCGCCGCCGAGGTAGCCCGGGCTGCTTCCGGAGTACGCGGCATTGCTGCCGAGACCCGAGGCCAGGGCGGGACGCGAGACGAGGGTGCTGCCCATGGCGTGCCTACCGATGCTGCGCGCGACCAGTTCGGTGGCGGCGTGCAGGTCTCCGCCGACGCCCTGGGTGTGGTCACCGTCGAAGAACATCCGCTCGCCGACGATGGAGGCCAGGAACGTCATCACATCGATCTCGACCTCGGACCGCCAGTCGACGAACCGGTCCTCCAACGGCACCGGGGCGACGAAGCCGCCGGTGTCCCCGCGGCGTTCGATGGTCGCCATGTCAATCGCCATGTGCTTCTGCAGCCGGTACATGACCACGGCATGGCATGCCTCGTGCAACGCGACGCTGTGGCGTTCCCGTTCCACGTACTCGTGGTCGTCGGGCAGGCCATGCTCTTTGATCGACTTGGCTCGCAACAGATCCTTCCAGGTCACGACCTCCCGGCCGGCCTTGATCGCCTGAATGAGCGCCTCGTTGACCATGTCCTTGATGCTCGCGCCGGTGGCGTAGGGGCTCATGACGGCGAGCCGCTCGACCTGGGCCGGGCTCACCTCGTGGTTGACCTTCTCCAGGTATCCCCGGAAGGTCCGCACCCGGCCCTCCTTGCTCGGGTAACCGACCTTGTAGATGCGGTCGATCCGGCCTGGACGAAGCAGCGCCTCGTCCAGCGACTGCGGCATGTTCGTCGCCATCATGATCATAATTCGGTACTTCGGCGGCGGCTTCGGTCGCATGCCGAGAGCACGGCGCACCACCCGGTTGAGAAAGCCACGCGGCTTCTTCAGACCCGAGATCTCGGTCAGCAGCGCCTGCAGCGTCCCGTCGAAGCTGGACTGGCCGCCACCGCCGCCGTTGGGAACCACGAACTGGGCCTCGGCCAGGTTCCGGCGCGTCGACGCGCTGGCGTACGCCATCCCGTTGCACGCGTTGGCGGGATCGATCAGCCCGACCCGGCCGCCACCGGCCTGTCCGGATGGGTTGGCCCGTCCGAAGTCGCCGGTCAACTGACCACGGTTACCCAGGGTATCGGCCTCATCGAAGAACACGATCACGCCGCCGTACCGCAGGGAGAGCTTGCGCAGCTTCCGGAACAGACTCTTGACCTTCATCACGCCGACACCGAAGAACATCGCCTGGAAGGCCCCCGGGTCGACGAACACGTAGGGTTTCCCGGTCTCGCCGGCGACCGCCTCGGCGATCAGGGTCTTGCCGGTGCCGGGCGGCCCCCACAGCAGGATGCCACCGGGCACGTATCCGCCCCGGCTTTCGATCTCCTGGGGCTTCTCCAGGTGGAAGACCGCCTCCTTGACCCTGGACAGGACGTGGTCCTGCCCCCAGACGTCGGAGAACCGGGTCTTGATGTCCTCGGGGAAGTAGACGTCCACGCCACCACGGGAGAGGAACCAGAACAGCAGCGCGAACTGCCCGATCGTGATGGTCATGATCAGAACGATCTGCACCACGAACGGAGCCGCGTGCCAGATGTCACCCGGGAGTCTGACGAGAGCGTTAAGGACCGAGTCGTTCTTGATCCGGGCGTAGACGAACGCGAAGACCGCGAAGACCGCGACCCACTTCAGCGTGCGACTGATGCGGTAGCGGTTCCAGTCGTTCAGCCGGAGCAGCCGACGCTCGAAGCGACCGAAGACGGTGTCGGTCCAGAAGACGTAGTAGCCCGAGGATCGCTCACCGGTGAACATGTGGACCTGGCGGACGACCTCGATCACGATCAGCGCCAGCAGCCACCAGCTCGTCGACGCCTGCTCGCGCACGGCGTCGACCCAGCCCATGATCGGGTTGTCCGACATGGCCGCGGCCACCACGAACACGAACAGAACGCCGAACAGGATGAGGAACTTCACCCTGTCCCACAGGACCAGACGCTTGCGCACCGGCGGGTTCGCCGCAGCCTGCGGCGGTGCCGCGGGGCCGATCAGGGGTGGCTGCGCCGGCGAGGTCTGATTCATGATCTCTACCCTCAGGTTATCGGCTTGATCGTGAACGATGTCTGGACCTTCTGGATTTCGGCGCCGTGCTCGGCGTAGCACCAGGACGAGCAGGCAAACACAAGCTGATAGAGCACGGTCTGGTCCTGATCGAGCAGGCTCGTCTGGTCAAAGGTGACGAGCCCGTTGTTCAGCCGAAGCTGGTAGACCAGGTGAACACCGTGAACACCGCCCCCCTTGTGGACGACCTCGTCGGCGAACAGGAGGAAGTGCGGCGCCAGCCGCGCGCCCTGGGGGTCCGTTCGGACCGCCTCCACCTGCGCCTGTTCCTCCTGGTCGATGGAGACAAAGAGATTGCGCAGGTCATTGGTGGACAACGTCGCCGCCTCCTCCGGCAGGAGCTGGCGGACCTGCACGAATCCCTTCGGTTGGGTCGCATCCGGGAGCAGCAGGTTCTTGTCGTCGAACTTCGCCGCGGCGTCGATCCCCACGAGCCACTCACGGGAGGCCAGCACGCGGGCCGCCTCGGGACTGACGTTGCGGGCGTCGATCCCGATGTAGGCGGGGCCGAACAGGACCTGGTGCCGCCAGGAGGTCGGGATCTTGAGAAACGTCCCCGCGCCCTTGTTCGTCACATACTGGTAACGAGCGGAGCCGCAGCCGGCAAGGAGAAGGAGAGCGGCGAGGAGCACCGACACAACCGCCAGGACGCGTTCCCGCAGCATGCCGCTTCTCCTACCCACAGCCAACCTCCAGAATGTGATGAGGCTGAGCCTATGGTGCAGCACAGCCCCCCTGCGTGGCACCTTCTCCGAGGAAACCGTGAAGACGCAATAGTCTCGACACCGGCAGTTCCGGTGCCGTCGGTCCCGGTGCCGTCGGTCGACCCGGATCCGGTAGATCATTAATTGAAGCGGGCCGAGTGCAATCCGCTCCGTCGAACCCGTCCCGATCGGGACGGACCAAATGTGATCAACATCCGTTTTGTCGTACAGGAGCGTCCCGGTACAAAAACATCCGCTTCACGGTATCGCCGTTCATGGCGGCCAACATCCGCCGGAAGAACTTGGCAGGCAACTCCCGCCCTTACCGAAACAGCACGGCATCATCATGACTCTCCGCACGGCAGAGAACGCTCTACGCCACCCCCGGCTACCATGACGGCCCATGGGACGGCTACGCACCGCAGTCGAGAACTTTACTGAAAGCCGACCTCTGCCGCCTCGGCCCGTTCACGCCGAGTCCCATCGTCGGAGTCCCGCCACAGGAGTCCCGGCGCAGACAACACCAGCTATACCGATCAGGCCGGCGAAGCGGACGATATCGGAAAAATCAACAACAGTGGTGACGCGAACACGACGACGATGGGGCACACTCGGACTCGTGGCGCACTACCGACACGGGCGGAAGGTCCCGGCACTGCCACCTGCGCAACGCCACGCGATCGGAGCGGCCACGATTGTGCTCGTCTTCGCTCTCGTGACGCTGACCATGTGGCGACCGGCGTTCTTCGCCGTGCCGGCGCTCGTGGTGATTGCCGGGCTCGGAGCTCTGGACCAGGCCATCGTCACCACCCGGGCCCGGTCACGATCACAGGCATCCGCCGATTCCCCGGCCTTCGGTTCCGGCGACCGCCTCGACGGCGAGGCGGTCACGATGGCGCTGCCCCGTGTCCGACCCGTCGACCCACACCACCGGCCACCACGCCGTAAGTGGGAATCACCTGTAGCGGACGACGTGCTGTCCTGGTCAAGCCCGCAGATTCTGCGGCCGGACGACCCGGATGCCGCGCACACCATGGCCATCGACATGCGGGCGTTCCTGGACGACGGCCCGGTCTGGGTGCGCTGAACGGACACCGAACGGACGCTGAGCGGACCCGTCGAGGTCAGCCGCCGGTACCGGCTCGGGCCGCGAGGAGGGCAAACACCCGCTCGGTGGCCAGCCGGACAGCGTCCGGATCACCGCCGTCCCGCCCGGCCGCGAGACCGACCAGGAACGCGGTCACAGGGGCGGCCGGTCTCGCGACGTTGTGCGCGACATCACGGGCAAGGTCAAGAACACCTGCGATGTCAAGGCTCGCCGGGTCGAGGCCCAGCGCGCCGGCCGCGTCAACCACCCAGTCATCGAGAGGGTTCACCCATCCATCCTGGCCTGGCTCCGGCCAGTCGGTGCCCCCGACCCGGGCATCTCCGACCCGGGCGTCTCCGCCCACTGCCGTGCGCGTTCGACGTCCGCCGGCTCGTCACAGTCCAGCGCGGTGCGGGCGTCGACGGGAAGCACCACCGTCCGAAGCCCCGACAGAACATCTCGCAACGGGACGCCGTAGGTGACTGCCGGCAGCTGCCCGCGCAGCGCGCCGGTCCGCCACACCCCGGCCAGATACTGGTGGCGGCCCGGTGGATCGACCAACAGGGCACCCTGCGGGGCATCGCCGTGGGCGGCCCGGTCAGCGCTGCCGTCGTCACCGCCACCGTCGACGTCGCTGCCGTCGTCACCGCCACCAGCGGCCCGTACGAGCGCGCCTACCGTTTCCGCCGCCAGAAACGGCAGATCGGCCGCGAGCACGGCGACGAGGGGTGCCCTCACCAGCTCCAGACCGGCGGCAAGCGCGGCAACCGGCCCCCCGCCGAGCGGGTGCTCACGCGTCCAGATGATCGGACGCGGCCCCGGGACAGGACGTGGTGGGCCCACGACGATGATCCCACGGGCGTCGTCCACCGCGGCGAGGACGCGTTCCAGCAGGGTCCGGCCACCGATCGTCACCCGAGGCTTGTCGACACCGCCGAGCCTGCGGGCCGAGCCGCCGGCCAGCACCACTGCGTCCCAGCTCATCCGCCGATCGCCGACATCGGCCGCACCGGCTGCACGAAGGCGGGACCGTCGATCCCGTGCCCGGCGCGCTTGCCCCGGACCGCCGCCACCCACAACGCCGCAAGCCGGGCGTCATCAGCCCCGGCTCGCATCGCAACACGCAGGTCGGTCTCCTCCCGCGCGAACAGGCAGGAGCGGACCTGCCCGTCGGCGGTGAGCCGGACCCGGTCGCAGGCGGCGCAGAACGGCGCCGTCACCGAACCGATCACCCCGACCGTACCGGGGCCCCCGTCGACGGCGAACACCTCGGCGGGTGCACTGCCCCGACCGGACAGCGCGGTCACCGTGAACTCGGTTCGCAGGCTGGCCAGGATCTCCGCCCCGGTCACCATCACACCCCGGTTCCAGGAGTGCTGGGGGTCCAGCGGCATCTGTTCGATGAAGCGCAGGGCATAGCCCCGGTCGAGGCACCACCGCAGCAGGGCCGGCGCCTCGTCGTCGTTGACCCCACGCAGCAGCACCGCGTTGACCTTCACCGGGGTCAGCCCCGCCGCGACCGCCGCAGCCAGCCCGGCCTGCGCGTCCGCCAGCCGGTCCCGGTTCGTGATCGCCAGATACCGGTCGGCCGACAGCGTGTCGAGGGACACGTTGACCCGGTCCAGGCCGGCCGCACGCAACGCCCCGGCCAGGCGGGTGAGCGAGGTGCCGTTGGTGGTCATCGACAGCCGGGGACGGGGACGCAGATCCGACAGTCGGGCGACGATGTCGACCAGGTGGGGCCGGACCGTCGGCTCTCCGCCGGTCAGTCTGACCTCGTCGACGCCGAGTCGGGTCACGGCTATGTGGACGAGACGAACAACCTCGTCATCGGTCAGCTGCTCCTCCCTCGGCATCCAGGCCAGACCGTCAGCGGGCATGCAGTAGGTGCACCGCAGGTTGCAGCGGTCGGTCAGCGACAACCGTAGATCGGTGGCCACCCGGCCGAAGGAATCCCGCAAAGTCACCTTCTCAGCCTAGGCACCTTTACCACGGCAGGCACCCGTCGCCCAGGACGACATCGGAATCGGTGTCACACTCGGATGGGCCGGCGACGTGTGCGGATCTATGGTGGAGTGGGCACCGGGTTGACCGGGCGGTTCCCGCGGTGCCGCGCTGCGCGCGGCACGTGTCGGGTCCGGGTACGCCCAGCGTCGGTCGCGGCAACGGGAGGGCACAGGCGAAATGCAGGTCTTCGGCGTCGATATCGGTGGTACCGGCATCAAGGGTGCGCCCGTCGACATCGACGAGGGAAAGCTCGCCGCGCCCCGCTTCCGACTACCCACGCCGCAACCGGCAGAGCCGGCCGCCGTATCCAAGACCGTCGCCGATGTCGTGGCGCACTTCGGCTGGACGGGTGCGGTCGGGGCCACCTTTCCCGCTGTCATCAAGGGCGGTGTCGCAAGGACCGCGGCCAACGTCGACCCGGGCTGGGTGAACACCGACGTCGCGGGGGTACTTGGATCGGTGCTGCCCGGCGGGGTCGCCGTGCTGAACGACGCGGACGCGGCCGGGGTCGCCGAAATGACCTTCGGAGCCGGTCGCGACGTCGGTGGTGTCGTCATCATGACGACCTTCGGCACCGGTATCGGTACGGCGCTGTTCCTGCACGGCCAGCTCGTACCGAATACCGAGCTCGGTCACCTGGAGATCGGTGGACACGATGCGGAGATGAAGGCCTCCGACGCCGCGCGCGAACGCGACGATCTTTCCTGGGAGAAGTGGGCGAAGCGGGTCACTCGCTATCTGAGCGCCCTGGAGGCGCTGCTGTGGCCGGATCTCATCATCATCGGGGGCGGCGCAAGCCGAAAGGCGGACCGTTTCCTCGACCACCTCGACGTGCGCACGAAGATTGTTCCGGCGCAGCTGCAGAACGAGGCAGGAATTGTCGGTGCGGCGCTGTTCGCTGCTGTCGGCGACCAGACCCGTCCGAAGGCAGCGGTCAGACCGCCCCGCCGCCGCCCGCCCGCTACCCGACCTCCTGGAGGTCGCCGTCCCTGAACACGACGAGACAACCGCCGACGAGCCGAGCTGCTGCCACGTCCACCCGGTGGGTACGCAGCAGGCCGACCGGTATTTCGTCGAGGACCATCGTCTCGGGGACCATACCCGCGCGCACTCCGACGTCTGCATGGACTCCGACAGAGCGTGTCGGACGCCGGGGTGAGACACCATGGGTGTGCCGATGGCAAGGTGTGGGTGTAGGCATGGGCGGCGGGTTCGACGGTCCGGGCAGTCACCGCGATGGAACATGCCGCGGCGGACTCGGACGACCCCGATGAGGAGGCGCCATGCGTGAGCTGCGAGCGGTCGCGCTCAGCGAGGACGGCGGCTACCTCGTGCTCGCCGACATCGCGAGCGGACCCGATACGGAGAAGTTCCGGGTGCCGGTCGACGACCGGCTTCGCGCTGCGTTGCGCGGGGCTCGACGCAGCGAGGTCCGCCAGGAAAGCGCGCTGACTCCCCGAGAGATCCAGGCCCGCCTTCGGGCTGGCGAGACCGCCGCCGAAGTAGCGCGGGTCGCGGGCATCCCGGTCGAACGGGTGGAACGGTATGAGGGTCCGGTTCTTGCCGAACGGGCCCGGGTGGTGCAGGAGGCGCGTGCCGCGCTGCTGCCCAAGGACCCCGGCGGCACGCCCGGCCGGCCGCTGGGCGAGGTGGTCGACGCACGTCTGATGGCTGCGCAGGACAACCCGGATGGCGCCCAGTGGGATGCCTGGCGCCGCGTCGACGGGATCTGGCTCGTCCAACTCACGTCGGAAAGCCGGTGCGCACGCTGGACCTGGGACCCGGTCGTTCGCCGCGTTCGCCCGCACGACGATGCGGCCCGGGCACTGGTAGCTCCGGAAACGCCGGTCGAGCCCGCCGTCTCCCCGCAGCCCGCGCCCTCGGCCGCGGTTCGGCCGGCCGCCCCGGCCCTTACCCTCGTGCAGCAACCCACCACCACGCCCGCGACACCGGTTGCGTCAAGCGTGCCGTCTCAGACGACCGGGGCCCCGGTCGCCGTTTCAGTGCCGCCCACGCCGATCCAGCCGGCCGCGGCGCGGGGGCGCACGCACGGGACGTCACGACCCGCCGCCCGGGGCGGGGCACCTGCTGATCGCGCACCGGCCGTGACCACCCCGATGGTCGGCAGAGCGGCGTCATCGAGTCCCGAGCCCTCTCCGGTGTCGGCGGCCCCCGCGCGGGGTACTCGGCCAGGGCCAGGCGCTACGGGTGTTTCCGTGGATGCTGTCGCCCCGGCGACGCCCAAGTCGGTCGTGCCGGACCCCGTGCCCTCCGGCCCGGCACCAGCCGACCCGCTGCCCGCACCGGCCGAAACCGGGCTGACGGACGATGCGCCGTTGCGGAAAGTCGCCGAGTCGGACCCGCAGCCGCAGGCAACGCCAGGTGATGACCCGGAATCCGACGTCGACGAAGCCACGGCACAGCAGCCGGCGGCCCGGGGGCGGCCCGCGACATCCGGCCGTACGTCGGAGCGTGCCTCCGGCGGTCGTCGAGGTCGCAAGTCCGTGCCGGCCTGGGACGACATCGTCTTCGGCGCACGACGCCCGTAGGACACCCCCCGACGCCCGGAAGAACAACAGCCAGGAGAACAACACCCGGAAGCCGGAAGCCCAACAACTGGAAGACAGCATGTCCAGGGGCTTCAGCGAGGGTCAATTGCCAGTTCTGTCGTGAGGGAACCGTCACACCAGCGGGCTGGAACCAAATCCCGACGAAGACTGTTGAAGATGGTGTGACTGGAACCACTACCAAACCGACGCTGACCAACCTCGACCGGTGCGACCGGTGCGGCGCGCAGGCGTATGTGCGGGTCGTGCTTCCCGGTGGCGGCGAACTGCTCTTCTGCCGACACCACGCCAAGTCCCACGACTCGAAGCTGCGGGCCATGGCGATCGAATACCATGATGAATCCGACAAACTGACCATTTCACCCTGAATCGTCCGCCGTTCGGCGGAACGGACCCCTCTGCCTGACCCCCGCGGACACCTACGGAGCCCTGTCGGCGGGGGCATTTTGATGTCGTCCGGAGGCATGGCGCGCCAACAGGCGACATGCCTCCGTTATCCGTATCGAGACGCCGGGTGATGCCGGTGACCGCCAGCAGATCCCACTCGAGGCCTACTGTTATCCCCCAGTGTGTCCGCTGGCCGGGGGCCGTACCGTGGGTGCCGTGTCGATGGCGAACAAGATGCGTCCCGTCGTGCCACCGTTGACTGGTCCTGTGTCCGAACCGTCGCCGTCACCTGCGCTGGTACGCCCGGCCCCTCCTCGTCCATCGAGCCTTCCGCCATCACCGGCTGTGACACCGGCGGCAGTGGCGGCAGTGGCCACCTCGCGCGGACGGGTGTCCATGCGTGCATTTATTCTTGTCCGGCAGACCGTCGCCGGCGCATGGCGTGACCGGGTGCTGGGCCTGGCAGCCGAAGCCGGCTTCTGGCAGTTGCTATCCCTTCCCCCCTTACTGCTGGCGATCCTGGGCACGATCGGCTATGTCGGGGACGCTGTCGGTGGGGACGCTGTCGAAAGCGTCCGGCAAAGTCTCCTCTCCGGCGCCAACGATCTACTCACGCCGTCGGTCGTCGACGACGTGGTTCGTCCGACCATCAACGAGATCCTCACGCACGGCCGTCCAGATGTGATCTCGATTGGCTTCCTGCTGTCGTTGTGGACCGGCTCGTCCGCGATGTCCACCTACGTGAACACCATCACCATCGCCTACGGACAGCGTGAGCTGCGCTCAGCGGTCCGCAGCCGGCTGCTGGCGCTCCGGCTCTACATCACCCAGGTAACCAGCGGGGTGATACTCCTACCCGCGCTGGTTCTCGGACCGGGCCTGATCGCCCAGATCCTGAACGCCGAACACCACCACGTCGTGGACTGGTTGTTGAAGATCCTGTTCTGGCCGGTGGTGGCGCTGCTCTCCCTGGGGATGCTCACCTCGCTGTACCACCTGTCGCTGCCATCCCGGCGCCCATGGCGGCGGGCCCTGCCGGGCGGACTGCTCGCGCTGGTGCTCTGGATCGTCGGCAGTTACCTGCTGCGGCTCTACCTGGAGACCGTCTTCGGCCATGAACTGATCTACGGCTCGGTGGCGGCACCGGTCGCCGCGCTGCTGTTCTTCTACATCACCGCGCTTGCCGTCCTGCTCGGAGCCGAGCTCAATGCCGCCATCGACGAGGTGGTCGAGCCCGCGCCCGTACCGGCGGATGCCATACCACCATCCAGCCGGAGCACCGCCGGCCGGCCGTGGCACTCCCGTTTCCGGCTGCGCCGGTCACGGGTTCAGTAGGCGCCCCGGGTTCAACAGGCACCTCAGTAGGTGCAGGAACCTGCAGCACCCGCACCCGGGGCTGTCGCAGCGCCCGGCGCCTTGGTCGTAAGCGGCGCCTTCGTCGCAGGCGAGGTCCTGATGGTAGCCGGAGCTCGGGCTGCCACCGGAGCCATGACGGCGGTAAGGGCGGCAGGCTCGACAGCAGACACGGAGACGATGTTCGGCAGCGAAGCGCTCGCGGTCGGGGGTGCCGCACCGAGATCGGCGAGGAAGGCCGCCAGTTTGTTCGGGTCGGTGAGCAGCACCGACTGGCCGCCGAGCTGGCCAGGTGATGCCGGGACCGTCGTGAAACGCACACCCGGGGTGCCGATGCCGTGTAACCGGACCGCGAGCGGCTGCAGATCCGCCAGGGACGTGCCGTCATCAACCGTGATGGACGAGGTGGCCGCGTCCAGAAACGAGGTCAGCTTCGCGGGACTGGTGAGCGTGCTGGTCGATGTAGCCGACCGGAAGACCACGCCGATGAACTGCTGCTGGCGCCGGATCCGGTCGAGGTCGCCTTCCGGCAGGCCGTAGCGCTGTCGGACGAAGGCAAGTGCCTGCTCGCCGTTCAACACGTTGTCACCGACATGGCCGTGCCATCCCGACATTCGGTCGTCGAGGTTACTCGTGCTCCCGCCGGGCAACGGCTTCACGCATACGGTCACCCCGCCGAGAGCGTCGGTCATCCGCTGGAAGCCGATGAAATCGATCTGTAGGTAGTGATCGATACGAATCTTCGTCAGCGTCTCCAGGGTGGCCATCAGCAGAGAAGGCCCGCCCAGTGCGAAAGCGGCGTTGAGCTTCGCTTTCTGGCTCGCGTGGCCGCGCCCGGAGGAGTCGGTGTAGCCGGGGATCGTCACCCAGAGGTCGCGTGGGAACGAGACCAGGGTGGTGGAACCGTCCGCGTCCAGATGGACGAGGATCGTGGTGTCCGAACGCTGGCCCTCGACCTCGCCGAACTCGCCACCCGTACCGGCACGGCTGTCCGAGCCGACCATGAGGATGTTCTGTGTGCCACCGCCGGCCGCCGCCGGCCGCCGGACGGACGGGGAGAAGGTCAGTGGGACGCGGTGGACCTTCCCGTCGTAGTACCGAAGTACCAGCCACCCACCGCAGGAGGCGGCCAGTACCAGTACCGACGCCAGCGCCGCCACCATGATGGCCACCCGCCGTCGGGTGGAAGTCGGGGGCTGCCGCGGGCCCGGGAGCTGACCGTCGGGTGACCCACCGGGTAAGCCCGGCCCGGGGCCGATGCCGCCCCGCCGTTGCGTGGCGGAACGGCCCAACCCGTCCGGAGGCCACGTCATGGCCACGTCCCCTCGTCCGCCCCACCATCGCAGCGCCGCTGGACTGGTGGGTCCTGTGGCGCCAACCCTCTGGACGACCCGCGCCTGACCGCAGGTTCCCAATCATGGGTGTCAGGTCCGCGACGCCGGTGACCGCCGTGGCCCCCGTCCGGCCGGCTACGGTCAGCCGAACTCCGCCCGGATGGCGGGACCGTCGGCGTCAAGTCCGGGCGCGGGCGGCCGCTCGAACGGGTCCGGCCAGTCCGTCATCTTCACCGGATTGCCAGGCAGGGGAAGACCGCCGGCCGCCACCACCATGCGGCGGAAATCAGCCTGATCCGAGGACACCGCCTCCGCGACATCGTTGATAAGGCCGCACGGGACGCCCGCTTCGTCCAGAACCGGCAGCCATTCGGCCGCCGGTCGGGTGCGAAGAGTGTCCTCCACCTCGCGTTTGAACGTGTCCCGAGCTGACAGTCGCGCGCCGTTGGTGGCATACCGGGGATCGGTGCCGAGATCCGGGCGATCCAGTGCACGGCACAACTTTCCGAAGAGTCCATCGTTCGCGGCGCAGATCACAATGCTGCGGTCCGCACACGCGAACGTGTCGAACGGCGCGATCGAGTAATGTGCGTTGCCTATGCGTGGTGGGGTTGTGCCGGTCGCCAGATAGGACAATGCGGCACCCTCGAGCAACGACAGTGTGGCATCGAACATGGCGATGTCGATATGGGTACCGCGACCGGTCGCCGTCCGTCCATGCAACGCCGCTCCGATCGCGCCGAAGGCGTACAGACCGGCAGCCAGGTCCGCGATCGGGATCCCTGGCTTCACCGGTTCGCCGTCCGGCGAACCGGTGATCGACATAATACCGGTGGCGGCCTGCACGACCGCGTCGTAGGCGGGTCGGTTTCGCCACGGCCCGGTCTGCCCGAAGCCTGAGATGCTCGCGTATACCAACCGAGGATTACGCTGCGACAACGTATCCCAACCGAGACCGAGCCGGTCCATCACACCGGGACGGAAGTTCTCCACGAGCACATCGGCCCGGTCGATGATAGAGAGTAACGTCGCGTGATCGACCGGATCCTTCAGATCGAGCGCAACCGACTGTTTGCCACGGTTCACCCGGGCGAAGTAGAGCGACCGATCGTCCTTGAACGGACCGTATGAGCGAGAGTCATCTCCGTGGCCGGGGCGTTCGACCTTGATGACGCGAGCGCCGAGATCAGCGAGCATCAGAGTGGCTAACGGCCCTGCCAATACCCGAGTGAGATCGACAACAAGAAGACCATCCATGGGACCGCATGACATCGGCACTCCTCGGACGCTACCCGTTACGGGCCGGCGCGGCCTACCGTTGGAACTATGAGTGCGTGCCCAGGTGGAACCCCGCCTTCTCCCGACAGGTCCCAGCGCCTTACCGTCGCTGATAGTCAAACCGCGGTCCTCGGCAGTACCACCACAGCGCAGACCGCGCCCCCCGCCGTGTCATCGACGGACCCGGTGGGGCCGGCCACGGCAGCGGACGACACATCCACGGCGGATGTGTCGTCCGGTTTCAACGGCGAAGACCAGGCCGGCGAGGACGAAGTAAGCGAAGACGAAGTCGACAAGGGCCAGGCCGGCCACGACCAACAGCCACAGGCCGCCTTCCGTCGATTCATGGCCAGCGGATGGGCTCCGACACCCGCCGTGACACCGGCTCGTGCCGATGTAGTTCCCTACGCGGCCAAGCGCCGCGCACTGTTGGGATCGCGGTTCCCGTCCGACACACTGGTGGTGCCCAGCGGCGGACTTCAGGTGCGAGCAAACGACACAGATTACCCGTTCCGGCCTGGAAGCGACTTCTTCTGGCTGACCGGTTGTCACGAACCCGACGCGGTGGTGATTCTCCATCCAAGCGCGGCCGGCGATCACGACGCGGTCCTGTATGTCGCCGACCGCTCGGACCGCTCCACCCCGGCCTTCTACACCGATCGGCGTTACGGCGAACTGTGGGTCGGCCCGCGACCCGGCATGCGGGAAAGGTCGGTGACCCTCGAGATCGAATGCCGGCCGCTCGGCGAACTCACCGAAGCTCTGGGCCGGCTGTCGCCGGCGACGACCCGGGTGCTGCGCGGGATGGACCCGCGGGTGGACCGCCAGGTTCTGCGGTACGTGCCTTTCGGCCCGGCCAGGTCCGACCGTGGTTCCGGCGGCCCGGCCGACCGTGACCTGGAGCTGGCACAGACCCTCTCCGAGCTGCGACTGGTCAAAGACGATCACGAGACGGCGATGCTGGAGAACGCGGTCGCCGCGACCGTGCTCGGGTTTTCCGAGTGCGTGCGTGAGATGGGCCACGCGATGGCCCTGCCGAACGGTGAACGGTGGCTGGAAGGCACGTTCTGGCGTCGCGCTCGAGTCGACGGCAACGACGTCGGGTACGGGTCCATCGTCGCCTGCGGCCATCACGCCACAACGCTGCACTGGGTCCGTGACGACGGGCCGGTGTGCAGTGGCGACCTCGCGCTACTGGACATGGGTGTGGAGTCCCGTTCGCTTTACACCGCCGACATCACACGCACACTTCCCGTGGACGGACATTTCAGCGACGTGCAGCGTCGGGTATACGACGTGGTCCATGCGGCCCAACAGGCCGGAATCGACGCAGTGGGTCCGGGGGTGAAGTTCCTCGACCCGCACCGGGCCGCAATGCGGGTGATAGCTGAGGCGCTGCACGACTGGGGGCTGCTTCCGGTGAGCGTCGACGAGTCCCTCTCGGAAGCTCCGGAAGCCCCGAACGCGGGCCTGCATCGCAGATATACCCTGCACTCAACGTCACATATGTTGGGACTCGACGTCCACGACTGCGCCCAGGCCCGGGATGAGGCCTACCGCGACGCGCCGCTGGTAGCCGGGATGGTACTGACGGTCGAACCAGGACTGTACTTCCAACCTGACGACATTACGGTGCCCCCGGAGCTGCGTGGGATCGGGGTCCGCATTGAGGACGACATTCTCGTCACCACCGATGGCCACCGCAACCTGTCCGAGGCTCTTCCCCGTACGTCGACGGCGGTGGAAAGCTGGATGGCCCGGCATCGGACGGGCTGAGCCCGACATGACCTGGGCGACAGGTTGTCGACTTCTCAACCCGTCGCCCAGGAAACAGTTCTCGTCACATGCCCCCATATAGGACGCAAGCGGTACCAACCAGGGGTTTGACCTCCGCATACTGGCACCACACCGCGGCCGACCCCCACAGGTCCATGGACCACTACTCGGTCGCACCCACGGCGAATGCGACCGAGAGCCACTCAGTGAGCCTTGTCGTACGCCTCGACGATGTTGGAAGCGATACGGCCACGGTCACTGACCGTGTAGCCGTTAGCGCGCGCCCACTCGCGAATGTCGGCAGTACGGTCGGTACCACCGGTACGGCGAGAAGCGCCACGCGGCCCACGCCGGGCGGCAGTTGCCCGGCCACCAGAGCGACGCGCCGCTCCAACGAACGGAGCCAACGACTCACGCAGCTTGGTGGCGTTCTTCTCGGACAGATCGATCTCGTACGAAGCGCCGTCCAGTCCGAACCGAACAGTCTCGTCAGCCTCGTGTCCATCGAGATCGTCAATCAACGACACGATGGTCTTCTGCGCCATGCCACTCTCCTTCAGGTCAGCGAACCGCGGAACTCTCGGGACTAGTATTACCACGTCATCAGGAAGAACTGTAACGGCTGCTTCGGACACGCGCGACTGCCATCGCCTCCGGACATGCCACCGGAGGCGTCATCGACGCCACACAACACCCCTCGGGTAGACGTGAGTCACGTCTACCAAAGGACCCGATGCCACCGTCAGGATAATTTTTGATCATGAGTTGTCGCCGAATCGCGACTTCCGATCCGAAACGCCGGTGGTCGGCGCAGACAAGGACGTCACGGTCCGGAAGGCGGAGTGAGCACCACGCAACGCCATCAAGGATGCGCGGCAGCGAATGTCTTACACCACGTACGGGCCGGGGATGGGCTCATCCGATTCACGGTCTGGTAGAGAGCGAGGCGTGCGGTGGATGCGCGGACATGGATCGTCGATGCGGCAAATGTGATCGGGGCACGACCGGACGGATGGTGGCGCGACCGCGCAGCCGCCGCCCTACGCCTCCACCAACGCTTGTCCGGGTTCTGCGCAGGCACATACGTGCCGCGAACACCCGGCGGCCCCGAACCGCCCGATCGGGTGGTCCTGGTATTGGAGGGCACGGCCCGGGCCGGGGTCGCGGCCGGGCCGGACACGGACACCACCCGGCTCGTCGTCATCCACGCGACCGGATCGGGTGACGACGCCGTCATCGACCAAATCCACCGACAGCCCGGTCCGGTATTTGTCATCACTGCCGACCGGGAGCTTCGTGGCCGTGCTCAGGCAGCGGGCGCGACCGTGGTGAGGCCAGGATGGCTGTGGGCTGTTCTCGACGACACCGGCCCGGTCTGAAGGCCCCTGAAGGCCCCTGAAGGCCCCTCAGGACCGGCTCAGACCGACGTAGCGGGCCGCTCCGGACCTCCGGGGACAGGAAGCATCCACGCCGCGAACCTGCCGGCGCTGACGCTGACCTTCAGGGGAATGCCGAAGCACGCCGACAGCAACGGACCCGTCAGGGTCGTCGCGACCGGCCCCGCAGCCGCCACGCTGCCCGCGCGCAACAGCAGCGCGTGGGTGATGCCCGGCGGAATTTCCTCGACGTGGTGGCTGACAATTACGGTCACCGGCGACAGGGGGTCCGCGACCAGCCGGGTGAGATGGCGCAGCAGGGCCTCACGTGCCCCCAGATCGAGCCCGGCGGCCGGTTCGTCCATCAGAAGTAGCTCGGGGTCCGTCATCAGCGCACGAGCGATCTGGACGCGTTTGCGCTCTCCTTCGGACAAAGTGCCGTATCGCCGCTCGATGAGATTCCTGCACCCGACCTGCACAAGCAGATCCCGTGCCCGGCGCAGGTCGTCGTCGGCGTACTTTTCGCCCGCGCGCCCGACAACGGACCACGCGGCGGTCATGACCACGTCGATGACGCGTTCATGGGTGGGCAGGACGTCCGCCACTGCGGAACTCGCCAGGCCCACCCGACTTCGAAGGTCGAAGACATCGATCTCACCGAGTCGGCCGCCGAGCAGCTCGACCGTTCCCAGAGTCGGGAAAACCCGGCTCGCCGCAACCTGAAGCAGGGTTGTCTTCCCGGCGCCGTTCGGCCCGAGAATCACCCAACGCTCACCGTCCGCGACAGTCCAGTGGATGTCAGAAAGCAGCGTCGCGCCGTCTCTCACAACGGTTACAGCGTCCAGGCGCAACACCACGTCGGGCACGGCGCTCACGTTACGCGCCCCATCGGGGCGCAGAGCCGACCGGGATGCTGTGTCCGCCGTGGGGGTGACCGACTTCTCAGAACAGCCGGCGGCGACGGGGCGGGTTCGACATGCGGGCGGCAGGCTGCCAACCGCCCGACAGCCCTTCGTCATCGCACTCCGGATGGAATTCCGGTTCATTCTGACGAGGCGGTACCGGTATCCGGCCGCGGCGCCGTGGCGGTCCATGACCCGCGCCGACGGCGGCGGCCGTCGGCGAATGACCACCCTGAACAGAGTCGACGGGTACGACGAGATCGGCCGCCAGATCGTCGAGGTCCTCCACAACCCGCCTGATCGCGACCTCTATCCGTGCGGTCAGGCGATGTCCGGAGGACGCGTGGAGCGCCCCGATCCGGCGTCGGGCCTCCTCCACCGCACGCCTTGCGACCTCGAGATGTTCAGCGGTGCTGCTCAACGATGCACCTCGCTCAGGTGGTGGGTGAGATCGCCGGTCGCGGACCGTGCCAGTCCGGACGCCGACGGATACCACGCATGAGTCTCGCT
>NZ_CAKKTK010000081.1:0-20405 GCF_920656135.1 Frankia sp. Cppng1_Ct_nod
GGCGAGCCCGGCCACCCACCCGGGGTCGGACTCGGGGTCGGCGGGTTCCGCGGTCTCGGCCGCTTCGGCGGCACGTGCGACCACCCGCGCGAGGTCCCCCCGCGCGCCGGCGACCTTCTCGTCCGCGATCTTGGACTGGTCGGCGAGCCATTGCTCGGCGTGCTCGAACCGGCTGACGTGGAACAGTCGCTTGAGCAGCCGTTCCCGCGTGTCATGGTCGGCCTGCAGGAAGTCGGCGAACCGTCCCTGCGGCAACATGATCACCTGAAAGAACTGTTCGGCGGTCATGCCCAGCAGCCGGCCGATCTCAAGGCCGACGTCGTCGTTGCGCTGGGCCATCACATCCCAGCCGGTTTCGGTCCGTCGTTCGAGCAGGGCGGTCGGGTTCACCCGGACGCTGCCCCCGCCGCCGCGTTTCGGCCGGTCCCAGGCAGCGGTGCGGGCGATCCGGTACCGGCGCCCGGACAGGCTGAACTCCAGGCGGACCCATGGCTCGGCCCCGGGGTCGGCGTGATGCGACCGCAGGTCCTTCGCACGGGCACGCAACCCCGGGACGGTGCCGTAGAGAGCGAAGCCGAGCGCGTCGAGCAGGGTGGTCTTCCCACCGCCGGTCTCGCCGCACAGCAGTACCAGGCCACCGGCCCCAAGGCGGTCGAAGTCCAGCTCGACCCGGCTGGGGAACGCGCCGAAGGCGGTGAGTTCCAGATGGTGGGGACGCATCAGGCCGCCTCCTCGGATCGTCGGGCGTCGTCCAGCGCCGCCTGGAGCAACGAGCGTTCCCCCTCGCTCGGTTCGGCCCGCACATGGGTGACGAACGCCTCGGCGACGGCCAGGTCGGAACGCCCCCGGATCCGCTGGCGGTAGGTGAGCCCATCGGTCGATTCGCTGGCTTCCGGCTCATGAATCAAGGTGAGCGCAAAGGGAAAACGGCGCTGCAGGGTGGTCATCGCGTCCATCGGGCGGATCGTGTCGGTGAGCACCACCGACACGAAGTCGCCGACATGCGCCTCGTGGACGGGAGCGGTCATGAGCTCCGCGAGCCGGCCTCGCAACCTCGCGAGGTTCCGGTACACCGGCACGGGGATCTCCTCCACCCAGCCCAGCCCGTTCGCGTCCAGCTCGACCAGCAGGGACGACTTGACGTCCGTCCTTTCCGAGAACGAGTAGGGCAGTGGCGAGCCGCTGTAGCGCAGGCAGTCCCGTAACGCCTGCGGGCGGTGCAGATGACCGAGCGCGGTGTAGGTGATCCCGTCGAACAGCCCCGCCGGGACGGCGGCCAGCCCACCGACGCTGATGTCCCGCTCGCTCTCGCTCGCCTGACCGCCGGTCACCCACGCGTGGGCGCAGACGACGCTGCGCCCACCGCGACGGACCCGATCGGCGTGTACCACGCGCATCGCCCGCCGCAGGACCGCCGGGTGGGTCAGCGAGGTTCCCTCCGCACGCACCTCGCCGCCCTCGTCCGTCCTGTCGATCTGATCTGCCTCGTCGGTCACGGCGGGCAGCGCGGCGACAACCGCCGCGGGTTCGAGGTAGGGGAGGGCATAGACGTGGACCGGCCCGTGGGCGTCCTCGACGGTCACGGGTTCGGTGATCTTGGCCACATCCGTGCGGATACGTACCCGAGGGTCGAGCAGACCGGCCTTGTCGCCGAGTCGTACGGGTGCGTCGTGGTTGCCACTGATCACCACGACGTGCGCGCCGGCGTCGCGCATCCGCGACAGCGCCTCGTCGAACAGCCGCATCGCCGTGACCGGTGGGATGGCCCGGTCGTGCACGTCTCCGCTTATGACCACGAGGTCGACCTGCTCCGCGCGGATGACCTCGACGAGATGGTCGACGAACGCGGCCTGGGCCGCGAACAGATCGAACCGGTGCAGGGCGCGACCGAGATGCCAGTCGGATGTGTGCAGCACGAGCATGCGATGCACGGTAGGGCGCCCCTCCGACAGGCCGGCACGCGGGTCCTGGGCACGGCCCCGTCCACGCCGCGGCGCGCCGGTAATCTCGTAGCGGCGTGGCGCGCTGGATGAGCGCCGGGTCAGGAGGAACTGGTCATGAACAGCCTTGCGGAGGATGTCCGCGCGACCGCGGTCCGGGCACGGCAGGCGGCGGCCGTGCTCGCCCCGTTGTCCCGGGCGGACAAGGATCGCGCTCTGCATGCGATGGCGGACGCGGTGCTCGCCCACGGGGAGACGATTCTCGAGGCAAACGTCGGGGATGTCGTCGGTGCCCGCGGCACGGGGACCAGCGAGGCGATAGTGGACCGGCTCGCGCTCACTGCGGACCGTCTCACCGCGATGGCGGACGGTCTGCGCCAGGTGGCTTCTCTGGACGACCCGGTCGGTGAGGTGGTACGCGGTCGGGTCCTTCCGAACGGTTTGGAACTGCGTCAGGTCAGGGTGCCGCTCGGTGTGGTCGGGATCATCTACGAGGCGCGCCCGAACGTCACCGTGGACGCGGCCGGTCTGTGTCTGAAAAGCGGTAACGCTGTCCTGCTGCGCGGCAGCGCGTCGGCGTTGCGTACCAATACGGCGCTGATCGCGGTGCTGCGGGAGGCGGCATCGGCGGCCGGGCTGCCCGCCGATGCGGTTGCGCTGGTACCCGGGGTCGATCACGAATCCGTCAAGGCGCTCATGCGTCTGCGCGGTATCGTCGATGTGCTGATCCCGCGGGGCGGGGCCGGGCTGATCCGTACGGTGGTGGAGGAGTCCACCGTTCCGGTGATCGAGACCGGAGTCGGCAACTGCCACGTCTATGTCGACGTCGACGCCGACCTCGATCAGGCGTTGGCGATCGTCCTCAACGCGAAGACCCAACGGGTATCGGTGTGCAACTCGGCGGAGACGCTGCTGGTGCACGCGGGGGTGGCCGAGATTTTCCTGCCCCGGGTGTTGGCCGCGCTGGGCGATGCCGGGGTGACGGTCCACGGCGACGACATGGTCCGTTCCCACGACCCGTCGGCGCGCCCGGCGACGGACGAGGACTGGGCCGCCGAGTACCTGTCGCTGGACATGGCGGTCCGCGTGGTGGACTCCCTGGACGACGCCGTCGCCCACATCCGGCGGTGGGGCAGCGGGCACACGGAGGCAATCGTCACCCGGTCGCTGGCCGCGTCCCGCCGGTTCATCGCGACCTGCGACAGTGCCGCGATCATGGTCAACGCATCGACCCGCTTTACCGACGGTGAACGATTCGGGTTCGGCGCGGAGATCGGTATATCCACGCAGAAGCTGCATGCCCGCGGGCCGATGGGGCTGGCCGAGCTGACCTCCGCCACCTGGGTGGGGGTCGGTGACGGCCATCTGGTGGTCTGACCTACCGCACCCACCTGGCCGGCGCGGGGCGGTGCAGGGGGACACCTCCAGACGTCCCAGGTTGCCCGGGTACGCTTCTCACCCAGCAAGGGACACCGCTGGACATCTCATTACTTGTCATGGTCAGAACCATGACGGGTTCAGACGCGCGTTGTTCGGGTACCGGGCGTCCGATTCGTGGGTGTCGTTGTGGCAGCGCCGAAGGGAACGTCGTGTCGACTCACCAGCCGGACCGCCCGCATAGGAGCGACGGCTTCACAGCGCCGGGGCCGTCCACACAGGCAGCCCCGGCGCCCGGCTTCGTCGACGGGTCCCGGGTCGGGGACCTGATCATATCGGGATGCGGCCTGGCGGGCATCGCCGCGGCCGTGGGGGTCTTCATGCCGTGGGCGGGTGCGACCCTCTCCGACCGCGGTGCCGATCTGCTGCCTGTCAGCAGGACCGGGTTGGAGCTGTCATGGAACGGCGCGGCCGTACTCGGGCTCGGCATCCTCTGCGTCGTCGTCAGCGTGCTGCTGCGCGAGGTACCGCGTGCGCGTCCGCTGTCGTTCGCGCTGCCCCCGGCCGGTCTCGCGATCGTTGTTCTCGCCGCGGTCAAAATCAATTCCGGGGATGCGATGGCTGCCAGACTTCTGCGGCTGCGTATCGGTACCTTCCAGACGGATCATCCAGTCGCCGGCGGGAACGTGGGTCTGGGCCTGTGGCTCAGCCTCGTGGCCGGTGTTGTCCTCGTTCTCGGCGGGATCGGATGCCAGCTGGCTGCACGTTTCCCACGGGCCTCCGGTGATACCGCTCCGTCCGGTGACGTTCCTTCATCCGATGACGTGGCCCGGTGACGCGGCCGACCGCCGATATCGGCGCGGCTTCGGGCGCCTGTGGCGGAGCAGCCGGAATCGGTGACCCCCAGCCTCCCTAGCCAGCCTGACACGATGTCCTTGGCAGATCGAGACCAGCGTGGGCTGATCCGGGAACGGGGGCCTGTGCGTCCGGCCGACGCTGGATGACTCAACTCGGCCTGTCGGATTACCGACGGCGAATCTGCTGAAGACCGACAACACTTGGCGGCGTTTCCCCCGTCCCTGCGGGGTGCGGGTCGCGCGACCGCATGCGACGCATGTCGTGGCGTGAACCAGAGCCCGGGGTGGCACGAGTCCTTGGAAGAGAATTGGCCTACGACTACACCTCCTTCTCGATGCTCGCGGGTCCACTTACCCTACCGTCTTCTGACGGAGAGTATCGTGTCTCCTACCGTAAGGTTATGGCGGGTCGAGAGCTGTGGATGGTGCTGCCGCTCCTGATCGCCACCGTCGGGCTATCGTCGCTGTTCTTCGTGTGGTTGATCCAGCCGGAGCACTTCCCCAAGGGCAAGTACCTGCCGACCCCGGTCCGCATCGGCAACGCCGTCATGTTCTGGATGATTGTTGTCTCCGAGGGCATCCGGCTACTCAGTTCGATCACCCTGTGCTGGGCCGCCTACATCATGCGGGACCCGGTTCCGGTCAGGCCTCCGGCGGGATTACGAATCGCCTTCACGACCACCATCGTCCCGTCGAAGGAACCGCTGGACGTCGTCCGGGACACCCTGATCGCGGCCCGGCAGATCCGCTATGGCACCCCGATCGACATCTGGCTGCTCGACGAAGGTGACGACCCGGCGGTCCGCGAGATGTGCGGGGAGATCGGAGTCCACCACTTCACCCGCAAGGGAATCGACAAGTGGAACGAGCCGAAAGGACGGTTCCGGGCGAAGACGAAGCACGGGAACCACAACTCCTGGCTCGATGCCCACGGTGCGAGCTACGACGTGGTGCTGTCCGTCGACCCCGACCACATCCCGCTGCCGAACTTCGCGTCCCGCATGCTCGGTTACTTTCGTGATCCCGAGGTCGCCTTCGTCGTCGGGCCGCAGGTCTACGGGAACTTCCGCGCTTTCCTCACCCGTGGTGCCGAAGCCCAGAACTACATGTTCCACTCGGTGATCCAGCGAGCAGCCAATCGCTTCGACTGTGGCATGTTCGTCGGGACGAACCATGCCTACCGCGTTTCGGCGTGGCAACAGATCGGTGGATTCCAGGACTCGATCACCGAGGATCTCGCCACGTCCTTCGCGGTTCACGGGGCCCGCCACCCCGACAGCGGCCGCCGGTGGAAGTCGGTGTACACGCCCGACGTCGTCGCGGTCGGCGAGGGGCCCGCGACCTGGACCGACTTCTTCAGCCAACAGCTGCGGTGGGCCCGTGGGGCCAACGAGGTCATGGTGACCGAGGCGGCGGGCCGGATGCGGAGGCTGTCCTGGGGACATCGCCTCCACTACTCGACACTGATGTTGCACTATCCGACCGTGGCCATCACCTGGCTGCTGGGAACGTTGCTCACCGTCTGCTATATGGCGCTGGGGTCGACCGGCGTCACGGTGCAGATCTCGTCCTGGATGGCGCTCTACATCGACGTGGCCGTGGCACGACTCCTGCTGTACATATGGCTGCGGCGGTTCAACATCAGCCCTCATGAGGAGAAGGGCACCGCCGGCATTTCTGGAATTTTCGTCTCGATGCTGTGCACCCCGTTCTACTCGACCGCGTTTGTGGGTGCACTGCTGCGGCGTCCGCTCGGCTTCGTGGTCACCCCCAAGGGGACGAATGCCAGCCCCGATCGGCTCCGGACCTTCCGCAAGCACATATTCTGGGCGGTGATCTCCGCGGCTTCGATCACTGTTGCGGCGACGTTCGGCCACGTGTATCCGGCCAACATGGTCTGGGCGGTGTTGTCGCTGCTCCTCTGCCTCACGCCCATCGTGATGTGGTCGGTTTCCACGATCATCGGTCCGCGTCCCGTGGGAACCCCGAACCCGTTGCCGCTGATGGTGCCCGAACTGTCGCTGGTGCCGACCGCCGCCGCGGTACCGACTGCCGCGATGGCGCACGCCCTGGCCGGAGGTTACGCAGAGGAGGTCACCCAGACACTCATCCGTCCGGCCGTCCTGTCGGCGTCCGCGCCCGGGGGTTACCGCGAGGAGGCCACCCAGACGATAATCTTGCCGGCCGCGCTGTCAGGCCTTGGGGCGGGGCGGTACACCGAGGAGGCGACCCAGAAGCTGGTACGGCCCGTGCTGGCCACCCCACAACCGAAGCCGAGGCCCGGCCTGCCGGCTCCGGCGGGGATGGCGGGGAAGCCGGGTCAGCAGGAAGGCCCGGGCGGTTCCACGGAGTCGATCACCGAGCAGGTGGGCCAGTCGGTTGTTACCGCCGATGGTCCAGCGCACGGAGGCTACGTGGAGGACGTCACGATGAAGCTCAAGCCACGGCGCCGTCGGGTGTCGCGCGATGGGCTGCTTGAGGAGCTGGCCTGATGACCTCACCGCAGCGCAGCAGGGTCCGCAAACGGCGGATGCTGCAGTTCGGTGTCATCCTTCTTGTGATCATCGTGGGAAACGGTCCGTTCATGACGTCATGGACCACTGCGCGGTACGAGGAGTGGCAGTCCCATCAGCCCGACTACATGCGCGAGCACGGTCGTTGGGACGTCGTCGCGGACAGCAGCACGCGCTCGATCCACGCGGCGATGTTGCGCACCGGCAAGGTCCTGCTCATGGCCGGGTCCGGTAACGACCAGGCCAACTTCGACGCCAAGAAGTTCTCGAGCGTCCTGTGGGACCCGATCGCGAACACGTTTGCGAGCGTCAACACGCCCTGGGACGTTTTCTGCGCGGGGCATGCTTTCCTTCCCAACGGTGACCTGCTGATATCCGGCGGCACCAAGAAGTACGAGGTGCTGCTGGCGGACTCGACCGACGGCAAGAAGCACGAGTTCGAGGGTCTGAAGGATTCCTACATCTTCAATCCGGTGACCGAGCGGTACGAGAAGACCGGTTTCATGAATCATGCAAGGTGGTATCCGACCCTGGTGACCCTGGCCAGCGGCCAGGTGGTCTCGGTGTCCGGTCTCGACGACAACGGTGACATCGACCAGGGCAACACCGAGTCGTTCGATCCGGTCACCCGGACCTGGGCCGAACATCCCGATCGCCACAAGGTCTTCCCCACGTATCCGTCCCTGCTGCTGGCCGCTGACGGCCGGCTGTTCTTCTCGGGAGCCAACGCGGGGTACGGCCCGGCGGAACTCGCCGACCGCCAGCCCGGCCTGTGGGACCTGACGAACAACAACTTCCAGCCGGTGAACGGACTGCCCAATCCGGAGGTCAACGAGACGGCCGGAACCGTCATGCTCGCTCCGGCGCAGGACCAGAAGGTGATGTTCATCGGCGGTGGTGGGGTCGGTGACACCCAGGTGTCGAGTGCCCGTACGGCAATCGTGGACCTCGCCGCGACCAATCCCGCCTACGTGCGCGGTCCGGACTTGTCGGTGGCCAAGAGGTACCCGGGCGCAGTCGTCCTGCCCGACGACACGGTGCTGGTCTCCGGCGGTTCCACTGCCTACCGGGCCAAGGACTCCCTGACCGCCGAGATCTACCACCCGGACACCAACAGCTTCACCCCGGCGGCCGCCCCGCATGTCGGCCGCGACTACCACTCCGAGTACCTGCTGCTCCCGGACGGGCGGGTCGCCGTGTTCGGCTCCAACCCGCTGAGCGACGACAACACGTTCGAGACCCGTGTCGAGGTCTACTCGCCGTCCTATCTCTACAAGGGAGAGCGCCCGAAGGTCACTTCCGTTCCGACCAAGATCACCCGCGGTACCACCATCACCGTGGCGTCATCCCAGCCCGCGGCGAAGGTGCGCCTGATCCGCCCGGGTGCCTACACCCATGTCACCGACACCGAGCAGCGTTCCGTGGCCCTGCCTATCGTTAACCAGACAGACGGCAGCATCACACTGAGCGTCCCCAAGAACCCCAACCTTCTTCCGCCAGACTGGTACATGCTCTTCGTGACCAACGGCGAAGGAGTTCCGTCGGTCGCCACCTGGGTTCATGTTGGATGAGGGGGACCGTATTGATCGCCGGGTTGGTCCGGTTCGTCGATGGTGCCCGGCGTCCGACCGGCCACCGTCCACGCTGGAACGTCCGAGGGTCCGCCACGGCGGTCACCGGCGTCGCGATGATCCTTGCTGCCTGTGGCGGAGTGACGACCACGCCGGTCGCGCAGACCGCGGCGGCTGCTGCCGCGCCGCTGCTGGCGGTCGGCCCCCAGTGCCCCGCAGGTAATCCCGGCGGCCGTGCCGCAGTGGCGGGAACCGGTCCGCGCGGCCCCGCGCCCCGCGGGCCGTTCCTCGTCGACTCGAACAGCCAGCCGGCCGCGTTCGCCCGGCAGAACGCGGCGAACCCAGCGAACGCGGCGAGTGCCAGGACGATCGCAGGCAAGCCGCTGGCCTTCCCGGTCGGGGACTGGGTGACCGACGTCCAGGCCGCGGTGGCGGCGCGTGCGACCGATGCCGAACGGGCCGGCGCCACCGCGGTGCTCATGGTCTACGCGATTCCGCACCGTGACGTCGCCGCCGGTTTCTCCGCCGGTGGGGAACCTGACGCGGCTTCCTACCGGGCCTTCACCAGGAAGGTGGCTGCGGGTATCGGAACCCGGCGTGCCGTCGTCATCCTGGAACCGGACTCGCTGGCCCAGATGGACAGCCTCCCTGCGGCCCAGCAGGACGAGCGGTACGGACTGCTCAACGATGCGGTCGGCGTCTACGGCGGGCTGGCCGGCACCAGCGTGTACCTGGACGGCGGGAACTGCGGCTGGACAGCGGCACCGGTCATCGCCGACCGCCTGAACCGGGCCGGCGTGGCGCGCACCCGCGGGTTCGCCGTCAACGTGTCGAACTTCTACTACACGCAGGACGAGGCGGCCCGCGCCGACGTGATCTCGGCTCTCACCGGTGGTGCCCATTACGTCGTCGACACGTCGCGCAACGGACGCGGCCCGGCCACCGGAGGCCTGAAGGACTCCTGGTGCAACCCGCCGGGCCGGGGGCTCGGCACCGCACCGACCACCGATACCCGTAACGCACGCGCGGACGCCTTCCTCTGGATCAAAACACCGGGTGCAAGCGACGGGGAGTGCGGCCGGAACAACCCGCCGGCCGGAACCTGGTGGTCGGCCCAGGCCGACGAGCTCGTCCGCAACGCCACGTCCTGATCGGCGGGACGCGGGCGGTCAGCGCGGGCGATCACAGCGCGGGCGGTCAGCCCTGGCCACCGCCCATGACCTCGGCCGCCCGCCGGGCCAGCTCCTCAGGCGGGATGTCCTCGATGTGCGTGGCAATGCTCCACCGGTGCCCGAACGGATCCTCGAACTGGCCGGACCGGTCACCGTAGAACTGGTTCGCGACCGGGTGCAGTCCCTTCGCGCCGGCCTTCACCGCGCGGTCGTACGTGGCGTCGACATCCTCCACGTACACGCTGATGACGACCGGTGTACCGCCGACCGATTTCGGGCCTACCGCGTCCATCTCGGGGAACTCGTCCGACAGCATGATCATTGAACTGCCGATCATGAGTTCGGCATGACCGATCCGGCCGCTGGGAGCGGCCATCCGCATCCGTTCCGTCGCGCCGAGAACCTGCGTGTAGAAGTCGATGGCGTCGGATGCCCCGTCCACGTGCAGGTATGGGCTGACTCTCGGGTAACCGGCGGGAATCGGCTCGACTGAGGTGGTCATCGCTGGTTCTCCTCGTCTGGCTGCAGGGGCCTCGCTCTGGCGTGGCCCTGGTCGCGTACTTTCCGCGCTGTACCGTTCCGTACCCATTGAGACCCGACAAGAACGTCGCCGCGCGGCCAGACCGCAACCTACCTGTATAACGCTGACGCCGTGCCGCGGTATGGACGGATGTCGGTGGGCGCGCTGTAGTCCTCCGGGTGCATGGGATGTTCCCAGATCGCCCATGGCCGCACGCCCGACCACCACGGCTCGTCCAGGCCGCTGTCGACGACCGTGACCGACCAGCCGGCAGCTTCGCCGTCAAGTACGCGGTGGCGCGGCACGCCCGGCAGCGCCGTCTACTCGTCGGCGCACTCCGCGGCGAGTTCCAGGACCCAGTTGCGCACAAACTCGCCACGGAAGCCCACACAGAGAACAAAATCCGTGTGGCCATGCGTCGCATACTATTTTATAAGATGCCAGAGGATCGGCTTCCCGCCTACCAGGCGCATTGGCTTCGGAGCGTCCGAAGCGCGTTTCGGTGTGAAATGCATTGCGCGGTGATAACCGGCGAAACGGCGCGGTACGCTGTTCACGTCCATTGCCGACGCGTCCATCGCCGACGTGTTGATGCGCAATGAACCAACAACGACAGTTGTGATTCAATAGCGGAACCTGTTCGGGAAAGTGGCTGCGGTCACACCCGTTGTCGCGTGGATGGAAGGTGTGTGGTGGGCGGGTGGTGGGGGTGCGTGTTGTGGCCGCCGCCTCTATCCGCTATCCCCCCAGAGGGGCTCCGCGCAACCGCTGCTATAGTCCACGAATAGACAGGGGTGGGGTAAGGAAAACGCTGCACTGATTACCCGTCCGGAGGTTGTGTGTCGACAGGGCCACACGGGATGTCCTCGCGTGGAGCCTCTCACCGCTCCCGGCATTCCCGCCACTCGTATCGCTCGGGGCCCGGTCGCCTTCGATGGGGCCTGGCCGTGATCACGGTCGTCGCTGTCATCGCGGGTTTCGGTCTACAGCGTGTGATGTTCTCCTCGTCTCCCGCGTCGGCGGAGGACGTCGTGCTGCCGGGTCCGGTCACCACCCAGGCCGCCGCGTTGCCGACCACGGTTGCCGCCGCGTTGGGCGTGCTGGCGCCGAAGAGCGTGGCTACCATGCCCGCGGATGGATCAATGCCCGCGGATGGATCCATACCCACGCAGAGACCCGTCCAGACCGCCGCGTCGTCGCCCACGGCGGCACCGCCGAAGGCGCCGGGGCCGGTGGCCGGGGGCGGTCCGTTCACCGGTGCCAAGCTTTACGTCGACCCCAACACCGCTGCTGGCGCGGCGGTCGCCCAGCTTCAGGGTAGTTCGCCCGCGACGGCCGCCGCATTGAGCAAGATCGCGAACACTTCGCACGCGGACTGGTTCGGTGACGGCACCGACATCCAGACCAGGGTTGCCGGCCGGGTCTCCGCGATCCGGACTGCGGGTGCGCTGCCGGTGCTTGTCGCCTATGCGATTCCGAACCGTGACTGCGGCGGCTATTCCGGGGGCGGAGCGGGCAGCCCGGACGCCTACCGTTCCTGGATCTCGGCCTTTGCCACGGGTATCGGCCATGGACCGGCCGCGGTCATCCTCGAGCCCGACGCCCTGTCCCAGTCCGACTGCCTGTCCGCGGCCGACCGCCAGACCCGCTACTCGCTGCTGGCGGGTGCGGTGGACGTTCTCGCCGGTATCGGCGTGACCGTGTACCTCGATGCCGGCAACGCCGGCTGGCACGGTGCGGCCGAGATGGCGACCATGCTGCGCGCGGCGGGTGTCGACCGCGCACGCGGTTTCGCGCTCAACGTCTCGAACTTCCACGACACGTCCGAAGAACGCGGCTACGGTGACGCGATCTCCGCGGCCCTGGGCGGAACGGTCCATTTCGTCATCGACACGAGCCGCAACGGACTCGGCCCGGCACCCGGGGATGTCTGGTGCAACCCCCCGGGCAGGGCGCTCGGGGCGCGACCGAGCGCGACCACCGGTGACCCGCTGGCTGACGCATATCTGTGGATCAAGATTCCCGGGGAGTCGGACGGTACCTGTAACGGGGGTCCCGGCGCCGGCCAGTGGTGGCTCGACTATGCAATCGGTCTGGCCACCCGGGCCACCGCCTGACCCGATGTGGGTATGGGTGAAGGACGCGCGTACGGGCGGGGGCTAGAAGGCCGCCGGATCCGTCCGTGCATTGTGGACGGATGAGGTCACGCGGATGGAAGCGCGGGATGCGGCGACGCCGGCTGCCTGTCCATATGTACACGGCCGTCGCAGGCGTCCTGATCGCCGTGCTGCTCGCCGGCTGCGGTGCGTCGGCCGGGGCCGGCCGCCGAGCCGGCGGACCGGTGAACCTGGATGATGTCGCGGGTGCGGCCGGGATCCGGGGGGTGGGGCTGGAGCATCCGGTGGACAAGCCGGACATCCGGCTGACCGACACCGGGGGGCGTCCCTACGATTTCAGGCAGGCCACCGCCGGGCGGCTCACCCTGCTGTTCTTCGGCTACTCCCACTGTCCGGACATCTGCCCGACGACCATGGCGGACATCGCCGCCGCGCTTGGTGCACTGCCCGGCGCGGACCGCTCCAAGGTCTCCGTGGTGTTCGTGACTTCTGATCCCGACCGGGACACCGGCGCCGTCCTGCATACGTGGCTCGCCCAGTTCGACCCGTCGTTCGTCGGGCTGACCGGTTCGTTCGACGTGATCGCGGGGTACGCCGGCCAGCTCGGCATCGAGTTAGAGCCACCGCGGCGACAGGCGGACGGTTCGGTGACCGTCACCCACGGCACGCAGGTGACCGCCTTCAGCCCGGATGGAACCGCGCACGTCGTGTACCTCGCGGGGACGAAGGTCGCCGACTATGCCCATGACATCCCGTTGCTGATCGCGGGGCAGACATAGGCCAAAGGCCGCGCCATCATGGTTTTTGTGCGCGGCCGGAGGCCTGGGGATGGTACAGGCCAAAGGCCGGCACATACGGGGACGGCGGACGTAAGGCCCGGGCTCAGGTCGAGGCGTAGTACGCGGCCAGACTGGAGAAGTCGTCGTTTCCGTGTCTGGCGTCGGCCGCCTCCCCGGCCAGGGCGAGGGTGGTCGTGGCCATCGGCAGTGGCCGGTGCGCCGACCCCGTGGCGACCCGAAGATCTTTGATCATGCCGTCCAGGGTGAACGCGGCGGGTTGGAACTTGTCGTCCGCGAGCATTGTGCGTTTGTAGTTCACGATGAATCCCAGTGCGCCGCCGGAGAACTCGTCGAGGAGCAGGTCACGGTCGATCCCGAGATCTGATCCGAGTCGCAACGCCTCGCCCAGGGCCGCGGTCGACAACGCCAGCCCCAGGTTCACGACTGTCTTCAACGCCGTGGCGGTACCGATGTCGCCGACGCGTCGCGTTGTTCCGAACAGGGACAGCAGCCCTTCGGCGGCGGCTGCGTCCTGTTCGCTGGCCCCGACCAGTATCCGCAGCGTGCCTTCATGTGCCGGACCGACCGTACCGACCACGGGTGCCTCCACGTAGCGCAGTCCTGCCTTGGCTGTCATCTGCCCGAGTTCCTGTCCGGTGGAGGAGGCGACCGAGGTCATGTTGATCACTAGGGCGTGCGCGGGAGCGTTCGCGACCACCTTGTCGATCACCTGGCGGGCGGAGGCATCGTCGAAGAGCATCAGCACGACGGCGTCGGCGTCCGCCACCGCTGCCCGCACGGACGGCGCCTCGTGCGCCCCGGCCGCCACCAGCTCGCCCGCCTGACCTCGCGTCCGGTTCCAGACAGTCAGTCGATGGCCGCCGCCGGAGATATGGCGGGCCATCTCACGGCCCATCCGTCCAAGCCCGAGAAACGTGACGTTCATGGCTTTGCCTCCCCTGCATGTTCGCCGCCATGCGACCGTGTGGAATGCCCTTGCTGGCCCTACCCGGGCGTGGGGCGATCCAGACGGCCCGGCCAGAGGTGCGACGGGCAAACATACGCCGTGGTGGGGTACGGCGAGTGGTTTCTCCGGTCCCGCGAGGGAGGGCGTGTGATGGGTGATAACAGCGGATTGGACGGGGTGGGTCCGGACGGCGTCGAGGTTGCGCGGGAGGTCCGCGGACTGTCGAAGGCCGATACCGTTCAGGTGCTCAGCGACGAGGCGCTCGCCTTTGTCGCCGGACTGCAACGCGGCTTCGGACGCCGCCGCGACGAACTGCTCGACCGGCGCCGGGCGCGTCAGCGGGCCATCGCAGCCGGGGCGAGCCTCGATTTCCCGGCCGGGACCGTGGACGTGCGGCGCGGTGACTGGACGGTTGCGCCGCCCGCTCCGGGCCTCGCCGACCGCAGGTGCGAGATCACCGGGCCGACGGACGCGAAAATGGTCATCAACGCGTTGAACAGCGGCGCGCGGGTGTTCATGGCGGACTTCGAGGATGCCAACGTTCCGACCTGGTCGAACATGATCGCCGGACAGCGTAACCTGACCGCGGCCATCGCTCGGACGCTCACCTTCACCGGCCCCGACGGCCGCGGCTACGTGCTCGGGGAGCGGCTCGCAACCCTTGTCGTACGCCCGCGTGGCTGGCACCTGCCGGAACGCCACGTCCTGGTCGACGGGCAGCCGGTAAGCGGTGCCCTGTTCGACTTCGGCCTGTATGCGTTCCGCAACGCCCATGCTCTTGTCGCAGCCGGAGCAGGGCCGTACTTCTATCTTCCGAAGATCGAAAGTCACCTTGAGGCGCGGCTGTGGAACGACGTGTTCACCGCGACCGAGGACGCGCTCGGCCTCTCCCATGGGACGATCCGGGCAACGGTGCTCATCGAGACGCTGCCGGCGGCCTTCGAAATGGCGGAGATCCTCTACGAGCTGCGGGAGCACTCCGCCGGCCTGAATGCCGGCCGGTGGGACTACATGTTCTCCACGATCAAGACCTACCGCTCCCGCGGTGCCGACTTCCTGCTGCCCGACCGTGCGACGGTCACCATGACTGTGCCGTTCCTGCGCGCCTACACCGAACTGCTGGTGGCGACCTGTCACCGTCGCGGCGCTCATGCCATCGGCGGGATGGCCGCGTTCATCCCGAGCCGCCGTGACCCGCAGGTCAACACCCGTGCCCTGGCGAAGGTCCGGGAGGACAAGGAACGTGAGTCCCGTGACGGGTTCGACGGGAGTTGGGTCGCCCACCCCGACCTGGTACCGGTGTGCACCGAGGTCTTCGACGCCGCGCTGGGGGAGCATCCGAACCAGCTCGACCGGCAGCGTGATGACGTCACGGTGAGCGCACGCCAGCTGCTCGCGATCCGTGACACCCCAGGTTCGATCACCGAGGCGGGTCTGCGCAGCAACATCAGCGTGGCGATCCGTTACCTGGAGAGCTGGCTGCGGGGGACGGGCGCGGTCGGTATCGACAACCTGATGGAGGACGCGGCCACCGCCGAGATCTCGCGCTCCCAGATCTGGCAGTGGATCGCAGCCCGGGCCCGCCTCGACGACGGCCGGGTGGTGACCGCGGAGCTCGTCCGGGCGGTGCAGGCGCAGGAGCTGGATGCGATCCGGGCAGCGGTCGGTGCGCAGGTGTTCGACGGTGGCCGGTTCAAGGATGCCGCCGTCCTCTTCGAGCAGGTGGCGCTGGCCGAGGAGTTTGTCGATTTCCTGACCCTGCCCGCGTATGACCTTGTGGAGTGACTGCTGTCGCATGACTGCTGTGGAGTGATGTGGCCCCGAGAAGCCCATCACTGGCACTATGAAAACGGGTCTCAGGTCACACACGAGAGGTGTATATGCCGCTGCAGGAGCATGCCTTCGCGGATGTGGCAGATGTTCACAGCCGGCTACAGGCTGCCGGCTACCTCGCGGACCACGCGATCGCGACGACCGTCTTCCTCGCCGACCGGCTCCGCAAGCCGCTGCTCGTCGAAGGACCGGCCGGTGTGGGCAAGACGGAGCTGGCCAAGGCTCTCGCATCCGCGGCCGGCGCCGAACTGATCCGCCTGCAGTGTTACGAGGGCCTGGACGAGGCCAGAGCACTGTACGAGTGGAACTACAAGAAGCAGCTGCTGCGTATCCAGGCCGGTCGAAACGACGAGGCGTGGGATGAGACCCATGACGACATCTTCAGCGACGAGTTCCTGCTTTCCCGTCCGCTGTTGACCGCGATCCGCCGGGACGCCCCTACCGTGCTGCTGATCGACGAGACGGACAAGGCCGATGTCGAGGTCGAGGGGTTGCTCCTGGAGGTGCTCTCGGACTTCCAGGTGACGATCCCCGAACTCGGCACCCTTGTCGCCACCCGCCGTCCGTTCGTGGTGCTGACCAGTAATGCGACCAGGGAGCTGTCCGAGGCGCTCAAACGCCGCTGCCTCTACCTGTACCTGGACTACCCTTCGTCGGCGCGGGAGAAGGAGATTGTTCTTGCCCGCGTCCCGGAACTGCCCGAACAGTTGGCCGAGGCCATCGTCCGCACCATCCGGGCGCTGCGGGCGATGGAGCTGAAGAAGGCACCGTCGATCGCGGAGACGATCGACTGGGCCCAGACCGTGCTGGCGCTGGGCATCGACACTCTCGACGAGGCGGCGGTCTCCTCCACGCTGGGTGTTGTTCTCAAGCACGCCAGTGACCAGGCGCGGGCAAGCGGCCAGCTCAAGCTCGGCCCGAACTGATCCGATGGGATGTCCGAGATGAGCCTGCTGGATCGCACGGTCGCGTTCACCGCGGCGCTGCGTAGGGCCGGCGTGCCGGTGAGTAGCGCCGAGACCGTGGACGCGTCCCGTGCGACCGGAGCGGTCGGGCTACTCGACCGCGAGGCGCTGCATGCCGCGTTCGCGGCGACGATGTGCAAGCGTCCGGCCCACCGGGCGACCTTCGACATGCTGTTCGACCTCTATTTCCCGCCGCGGATCGGTGACGGGCTGTCCGTCGAAGGCTTTGGCGTCGGGGACGGGGAGCCCGGAGCGGACGCCGACCCGCACCAGCCGGGCGGTGACTACGGCGACCTGGACGCGCAGACGCTACGCCAGGTGATGCGTGGTGACCTGCTACAGGCCCTCCTCGACGGGGATGACGAGGTGCTGCGCCGCCTCGCCAGGGACGCGGTGAGCACTCTCGGGGCGACACCGGGCGGCCCGGGCGAGCGGTCCTGGTTCATGTACCGGGTCATGCGAGCGCTGTCACCGGACACCCTGGTCGCCGATCTGCTGGCCGCGATGCTCGGCGACCAGGAGACCGGTGGCCTGGCCGATCGGGTCGCCCGCCAGACGATCACTGAGCGGATCCGGTCGTTCGAGGAGATGGTCGCCTCCGAGGTCCGCCGCAGGCTCGCCGAGGAACGCGGGGTGGACGCGGTGGCGAGGACAGCGGTGAAGCCCCTGGCCGACCAGGTCGAGTTCCTCCGGGCATCCCAGCGGGACCTCGTCGAACTGCGGCGGCAGGTCTACCCGCTTGCTCGCAGGCTCGCGACCAGGCTCACCGCCCGCCGCAGGCTGGGCCGCTCCGGCCGGCTCGACTTCCGCCGTACGGTGCGGGCCTCCCTCGCCACCGGGGGGGTGCCGCTGGAGACCCACCACCGGCCGCACAAGCCGCACAAACCCGAACTCGTCGTCCTGTGTGACGTCTCCGGTTCGGTGGCCTCGTTCGCGCACTTCACGCTGCTGCTCACACATGCCCTGCGGGAGCAGTTCTCCCGGGTCCGGGCGTTCGCGTTCATCGACACCACCGACGAGGTCACCCGGTTCCTGCGTGGCGGCGACCTCGGCGACATGATGGCGCGTATCGCCACCGAAGCCGATCTGACATGGTTCGACGGACACAGCGACTACGGGCATGCCTTCGACGTGTTCGCGACGAAATACCCGGACGCGATCGGCCCGAAAACGTCCCTGCTCGTGCTGGGGGACGCCCGTAACAACTACCGGGCGACCGCCGCGCCGGTGTTCCGCAAGCTGTGCGCGCAGGCCCGGCACGCCTACTGGTTGAACCCGGAGCCGCGCACCTACTGGGGTTCGGGAGACTCGGCCACCCGCGCCTACGCCGACCTGGTCGACGAGATGGTCGAATGCCGTAACGTCGAGCAGTTGCAGGCGTTCATCGAGCGCATCCTCCCGTCGTAGGCTACCAGTGGTACCTGTCTCGGTGCTCTTCGTAGGTGGGTGTTCAATGATGCTTGATTCTGGTCTGCTCCCTCGTCCCTGGAGCCATGGTGCCCGCTGGCAACAAGCTGATGACACCACTCGAGTGGCAGTTGGTCGCTTCTGAACGCAGTCGGGACGCAGGCGTCCTGCATGAGGCGGAGCGGCCGTTGGCCGCCGCCTACATGGCCTGGTATGCCGTCGAGTGCCTGGCGAAAGCGCTCATCGCCGCTCAGGGAGCCAAGCCGCCGACCGCTGGGGGAGAAGGCCATAACCTGGCGTTTCTGCTCGACCGTGCCGGACTTCATCCTTCCGACTTCAGTGTCAATCTCCGCACGCACTACGAACAGCGCAGCGTGGGTATGCGATACCAACATGAAGGTACAGATGATCATCGTGAGCAGTTCAAGGCCGCGGTCACCTTGGCGGGACGTTTGACGACGCGGCTCCGGCGGGTACTCCGGCGACAGGCGAAACTATGATCCCCGCAGTTGGCCACGCAGCCGGACAGCGTCGAGCAAATGACCAGGAGGTTGCGGTGTTGACCGACTCCGACCTGCGGAGCAGGCTGACCGAGGCGCTGGAGCGGGCCGGTGTCGCAGACGCGGATGTCCGCATCAAAGCTGATCCGTTCGGCGGGTGGCGGGTGTTGGTCGTGAGTTCCGGACTCGCCGGGTTTTCAGATAACGAGCGTCGAAAGCTCATACCCGTAGATCTTGATGCTCACATCTCTCTCGCGGTCTTGTGGACCCCCGAGGAGGAGACGGACGACGCGCTCGTTCTTGATCGTGTCCTGGACGCGATTCCACTATGGCCGGAGTCGCTGGCGCGTGGAGCAACCACGGAGCCGGTTGAGGTGCGCTTCCCGGATGATGTGGAGGACGGGCTGGATCCCCCTGTCGTCGTGACCTTCTACTCCCTTCGGGGCGGAGTTGGAAGATCTACGGCGTTGGCCTACGTCGCCCGGATACTCGCACGGGGGCACCGGGTGTTGTGCGTGGACATGGATCTGGAAGCGCCCGGTCTGGCCGCGCTCTTCGACGTCGAAGACGTTCTTGTCGATGGACGGGGAGTGGTTCCGTTGCTCGTCCAGATAGACCTCGGTGCGGATCCGGATATCATCGAACATCTGGTAAAGGTCGATCGGGACGCGGAACTTTATCTCCTCCCCGCGGGCCTTCCCACGTCGAACTACGCGCGTCAGCTCGCTCAGATTGATCCGGCTGCGTACTATCGGGAGGATTTTAATCCCCTTAGGGAGCTCATGAATCGGGTGCGTGCCCTACCGCTTTCTTTCGACGTCATCCTGCTGGACTCGCGAACCGGTATAAGCCCGCTTGCCGCTCCGCTCCTGTTCGACCTGGCAGATCTTGCTGTTGTTGCCTTCTTCCCGCATCCGCAGTCGTTGCGGGGAACCAGCGCCCTTGTGCGCGCTTTGTTGAACGCCACCACTAAAAGAAGTGCTGGTCACGATCGACTTACCCCGGCACCATCATTTTTGGTCTCGCCTATTCCGGTCGGTGACCAAGAATCAGTGGAACGTTATGAAGACCGCGCGCTGGACCATATCAGCTCCTGGATGGGAGATTTCTTCCTACCCGGTGGGGCGCACGCTTTCGATGGCGCCAGAATAGCTGACATCACTAATTTCGTCGCCTACAACGAGGCTGTTGCGACGAGTGACTCCGTTGCCGACTCCAGGGATCTAGCGCGACCGTACGAGCCGATTGCGGAATGGATCTCCGGGTATCTCCCGAGTAGCGGACCTCCTCTCCCCGCATCCGCGGAGGACGCTCGATATTCCAGCGGAATTTCTTCCTCCGGTGTCAGAGTGGATTCGGAACCAGAGTCGGAGAAGGATACTGCGCTGCGTGAGCTCTCCTTTTCCATTGTCGTTGCCGAGCAACAGAACGCCGAGGAACTGAGTAACTTTTTTCTCCGTACAAACGCCACCGACCGAGCTCTCTCCCCTGAGATTCCTCTGGTCATCGGACGTAAGGGAACCGGTAAGACGACGATCTTCCGAAGGCTGTCCGCCGCTGGCACCTCTAATGTCACGGTTGTCGCGCCGAGTGGTCTAAGGGCTTCCTGGCTACCCGGCGCCGACGAGTTCGCTCTCCTTGACTCCGTTCGTAAGGAGCTGGAGTTCGAATGGCGAACCGTCTGGCAAAATCTAGTTGCCGTCTCCGTGGCAAAAAATATTCCAGGTGCCCGGGTTCCTGACTGGCTGCCGCCGCTGGGTCTGCTGCGGTCCAGTTCACTACAAACCGGATCGGTTCTTGTCGAGGACCTCCGCAGTCTTCTTGTCACACCTGACATCGGTCCGCGCAGCTGGGAATGGGTTCGGATGTCGGACACGGTTGCTCCTG
>NZ_CAKKTK010000082.1:0-20192 GCF_920656135.1 Frankia sp. Cppng1_Ct_nod
AGCGGCAGCCGTTGCCGCGGTGGCACTCGCCGATGTTTGCCGGTCAGGTACGACCGACCCGCGGGCGACACGCGCTGCCTGCCGGAACCTGGTAGGAGCCCTCCCAGCCGCTCGGCAGCATCCTTGCTGGCCGCGCCACCCTGAACCTGCTCGACCATCTATCTCGCCATCTCGCCATCTCGCCATCTCGGCCGCTACCGCTGCCGCGTCATCCTCGCCGACACCCGACACCCGACACCCGACACCGCCAGACGCGCGACTTGGTCGGCGTGTAGTTCTGGGCTGACCGTCAGTTCGTCCGCTGGGCTTGGTCGCGATTCGCTCGAACCCTGGGGAGTTCCCCGAAGCCGCCCGCCGTGGCGAGACAGAGACTCGGTTCGGACAGCAAGCAGCCAGGCGCAGGAATCAGGAACACCGAACGGGGAGGGCGACATGCCGTCGGTCAAAGGAGACTCCACGAATGCCGATCCCGGTGTCCTCGGCCAGAACACCGACGGCGGCCCAGGCGTCCTCGGTGAGACCACGGGCGTGACCCCGGCCACCGGCGTACAGGGATCGGCGTCCGACGGGCGTGGGGTCACCGGCGAGAGTCAGCGCGCCGAAGGCGTCCTCGGCGTGTCGAACACGGGCGCGGGTGTGTTCGGCAACAGCCAGGGCGGTAACGGCGTGCAGGGCATATCAGGCAGCCCGCGAACCAGCGGCGTGTACGGGGAGAACATGGCGCGCGGTTGGGGAGCGGCCGGGCGCACGAACAGCTCCGGCCCGGACGGTGCCGCGGGTGTGTGGGGCGACAACATCGGAAGCGGCGTCGGTGTCCTCGGTACCTCAAGGGGGCACGGAGTGGCCGGTGTCCGTGGCGTGAACGATGCCGATCCGACCGCCATCGGCGTCGCCGGCAGCAGCGCGCAGGGCACCGGCGTCCTCGGCACCTCGACCGGATCCAGCGGCGTCGGTGTCGGCGGCGTGAACAACGCCGGTGGAAACGCCATCGGGGTAAGCGGTAGTAGTGCCAGCGGCACCGGCGTACGCGGCATGAGTGCAGGAGGAACTGCCATACACGGAATCAACCTCGGCGGCCTGGCCGGGCGGTTCGAGGGGAATGTCGTCGTCACTGGCAGTATCTCGAAATCCGCCGGACAGTTCCTCATCGACCATCCCCTCGATCCGACGAATAAGTACCTCGCGCACTCATTTGTGGAATCGCCGGAGATGATGAACATCTACAACGGCACCGCGGTCCTCGACGGCCTCGGGACGGCGGTCGTCGAGCTGCCCGCCTGGTTCGACGCCCTCAACCGGGATTTCCGTTACGGGCTCACCCCGATCGGCTCGCCCGCACCGAACCTGCACCTCGCAGACGAGATCATCGGGAACCGTTTCAGGATCGCCGGCGGACCGCCACGGCTCAAGGTCTCGTGGCAGGTGACCGGTGTTCGCTGCGACCCATACGCGCAGGCGCACCCCATCGAGGTGGAGGTGGACAAGCCGCCCCACGAGCGCGGGCGCTTCCTCCACCCAGACCTTTACCCGACCGAGCAGAACGGGGATGGGTCGTCGAGTTTGCCGTTCCCGGTCACGCCCGTGAACGCCGAGGCGGTGCCCCACGATGGCTGATGATCTCGTTGTCTTCGGCGTCGCCTCCGACGGTTCGACTGAGCAGTGGGACGGCCACCGGACGCCGGTTGGGGTGCTGCTGCGCTGGTTCATCCGCCCGGACCTCGGCTATCCCGATTACGGGTTCGACGTCTACCGCGCGGCGGTGCCCGATACGCCGGTCCTCCCGTTCGACGACCTCAACGCCCCGTTCGTCGAGGGCAGGACGGCCTGGGACACGGGTCTGGTCACCGTGTCCTGCCCGACAGGCCTGCATTTCCTGCGTTCCTCGCAGCCGGGCCGATGGCGGCTCGTCGTCACCCCCACGTCGCCGGTGACGATTTCGTTCAGCAGCCCGGCCTGGCTTGCTGAGGTGCGCACCGACGCGGGGACCACCGGCCTGGAGGTCGCCGGGCTGACCGGCGGCGTCCAGCGGCGCCGCGAGACGCTGGCCGCCCCTGGCGCGGCGGTGCGCTGGCGGACGCGGGGCGTCCAGGTGCTGGAGCTGACTGGCACCGGGACCGTGTCGTCCATCGGTTATCACCTGCTTGGCGACCCCGCGTCCTGGACCCATCTCGCGCACCGGTGCCTGCCGGTCGTCGACCCCGGCTACCGGTGCGCACCGGTAGCGGTCAGCGAGGCGGCCGAGGCGCGCAGCCGGCTGCCGGGTCCGGTGGCGGCCGAGTGGGCTGCCCGCTTCGACGCGGCGTTCACCGCGCTGCTGCCGGCGCTGCGCCGGCTGGCCACGCGGGCAGCGGCCGCGGCGGTGCCTGCGCCGACTCCGCCGGACGAGGGACGGCTCGGGGTGGACGAGCGTGCCCTGATCGATCTCGCCGCGCTCGACCCGCACGGCGCCCGGATGCTCGGCCTCGGTTACGACGACCCGCTGGGCGGCGCGCTGGACCGTCGCGAGTACACCTACAAGGTCGTCGGGCAATGGGCGGACCGGCCAGTCGCGATCGAACGTCGTGGTATCGACCTCGTCACGCTCGCGGGCCGGCTGAAGATCCGGGTGGTGCGCAGCGGGTCGGGTAACACGCCGAAGAAACCGGGCTTGCTCACGATCGAGTTCGAGCATGCCGTGCGTGATGCCTCGCTGCGGCTCGAGGTCAGCGATCCGGTTAGCTGGAGCGCGACGGCTTCGGACGGTTCGTCGAGTACGGGCACGCTGACCGGCGGGGTACCGCGGTTGGATTTCGCGAGCCTGGTCACCCTGACGATGGACTGGGCGTCGGGGCGGGATCCGGTCCTGCTCGGGGTCGGCTGGACGCCGGTGGTGGAGCGGTTCGGGCTGCTCACCGGGGTGGTCGCGGCGGAGCCGCCGCCGCCCGCCGGCCCGCCGTCCGTCGCCGTCGCGGTGGTGCACGCGGACTCGCCGTCCGCGCTCGCGGTCGCCCAGCTCGACTGGGACGTGCCGGCAGCCGCCGACGGCGTCCTGCCCGAGACGGCCGCTGTCGCCTACCAGATCGGCCATCGACACCTGCTTTCCGATCCCGCCGCTCCGACGCCGGTGCCGGCCGGCCCGGTGCACCGCGACTTGCTTTACGACGCGGCGGCGGTCTACCTCGCCGAGGCTGCGGTCGCCAAGGTCAGGCCCCGGACGCTGCACGTCGACCGGGTCGGTGGCGCCGGCCTGTCGCCCGGCTGGTGGGGCTGGTGGGCACGTGGAGTCGACCTGTTCGGGCGGGTGAGCGCGCCGACGCCCTGGACGCTGCGGGTAGTGCTGGACAGCGCGCCACCACCCGCTCCGATCCTGGTCGCGGCGGAGTACGTGCAGGCCGGCATGCCGGCCGCGGCCGGGGTGGGCAGGTCGGCGGAGGCCCGCCGCTGGCTGAGCACCCATCCGGGGGTTGACGCGCTCGTCGTGTCCTGGGCCTTCGGGCCGGATGAGGCGCGGGTCAGTCCCGATGCCGACGGATTCCGGCTACTGGTCCGGCATCCGGCCCCGGTCGCCGGCGCGCCAGCGGGCTCCGCACTGGTCTACCCGGAGCCGTGGGCTTCCGGAGCACCACCGGCCGGTCGGGGGTCGGCCGGTGTCGTCGCCCAGTTCGGGCCGGTATCGCAGCTGTCGGCGGGCATGGTGACGGCGACGGCTGCCGACCCGGTGCTGGAGGTAACCGTGACCCAAGTTCTTGCGGTGAGTGCGCCATCGCCGGTGCCCTTGACCGGCCAGAGCGCCGCTGCCCAGCCCCGGTCGGTGTGCCGTCTCGACCTCGACCTCGATACGGGTAGCGGCGTATTCGTCGGCGGCACCCTGACGGTGTCCGGTGTCGACTACACCGTGGTCGGCAACGGTGAAGGCGAGGCCGTCGACGTCGTCGTGGAGCACGCCGCGACGGTCACGCTCGTGCCGGGCCCCGCGCTGCTGCGCGCCGCGAAGGGGACGCTGCTGTCCGTCGCCACAACGGCCGCGGCCCTCGCCAGTGGCTCCGGGTTGCGGCCTCGGTCGGGCGTCATCGTCACCGGGAGTGGTGTCGCCGAGGGCCGGTTCCGGGTCTTGCGGGCGGTGGCCGGCGCCTTCCTTTGCCGGGCCGAGGGGCCGCTGCCCGTCGTCGGCGACATGGTCGAGTGGTATCCGGTGTGGACGGCCGCGATCGCCGACACCGGCTTCGGGCCGGCCGCCACGGAGGCGGCTCCGGTCGCCCACGCCCAGGTCGCAGTCCGGGCGGTACGCCGGCTGGCCGGCACCGCGATCGAGTCGGTACCCAGCGCGCCCGGGACGGTCACTGCCGTCGACCTGACCCGGCCGAACACGCCGACGGTGACGGCTATCGGCTACGACTCGGGGAAACGTTGCGCCGAGCTGGCCAGCCGAGCCGACTGGTATGGCCGGTCTCGGTTTTCCTTCGATTGGGTCGCCCAGACGGGCCGGCGATACGTGGTCTACCGGGCGCTGTCCGAGGAAGTGTGCCGGCTCGACCTGGCTGAGCATGACCACGATGGCCGCAACCATGCGTTCCCGATCGCCGCCGACTGGCCGCCGGGCGTCTTCGCCGACACCGCGCGCAGGCAGGCCGTCCTCGCCGACCTGGCTGCCCTCGACGCCGCCAGGGCGCTGACCGGCCTGACTGCCCGCCGCGACGCGGTCGCGGCGGCGTACGCCGCGCTCCGCTGCGACGCCCAGATGCTGCTGGCCCGGCAGGCGTACGCGTGGCCGGCGTTCGTGGCGCTGACCGCGGAGCCCACCTCCGCGACCAGTCATCAGGATGTGCTCGACGGTCGGACCCGCGGGCATTGGCTCTACCGGGTCGTCGCGCGCACCAACGCCGGCGTCGAAAGCGCGCCGAGCGAGCCCACACCGCCGATCTGCTGCCCGGACGTGGTGCCCCCGGCCGTCCCGGTCGTGCACTCGGCGCTGGCCGACCCCGCTGGCGGCGCCGTGACGCTGCGGTGGCTGGCCAGCCCGGACGCCGACCTGCACCACTACGACATCTACGCCGCCCGGCACCCGGACGCAGTCGCCGACCTGGACGACCTGACCCCGGCCGCCACCCACACACCGGCTCAGCACCAGCCGGGCACGGTGATCAACCTTCCGGTGGAGGTGTCCCCCGGCGACTGGTCGTTCTGGATCCGGGCGGTCGACACCGCCGGCAACCGCAGTGCCCCGTCCAGGATGCTGCGCGGCCGGCCGATCGTCCCGCCGCCCTCGCCACCGGTATGGACCGCTGCGACCCGCACCGCCAGCGGCGTCGCGTTGAGCTGGACCCACCCCGGCGATGCCACCCACCGCGGCGACGCCCACCTCAGCTGTCAGGTCGAGCGCCGGCCGGCGGGCGCCGGAGCCTGGTTCGCCGTCTCGCCGTGGCTGCCCCGTGGCCGGTACTCCTACGCCGACACACCACCCGATGTCGCCCAGGCTTGGGACTACCGCATTTGCGTTCGTGACCATCACGGGCAGACGGCCGCCGCCCTTCCGACCCTTACGTTGCCGCAGGTGCCGTGATGTCTTCGCTGGAAACGCTCAAGAAGAGATATTTCGGTCCATCCGCGATGGTTTTTGATGAAAGCACCGAAATCTTGTATTTCGTCGATGGCAGGTCCTACTTCAAGGCGATCCGGGACGCGATCGCGGCGACCGTCACCGGCGACCAGATCTACAGCCTCGGCTGGTGGTTCGACCCGAACTTCCAGCTCTACGGCGGCCTCACGCCACCGACGCTGCCGCTACACGTCAAGGTCGGTGACCTCCTCGCGGACCGGAAGCACAACGAGGTGGATGTACGGATTATTCTCAACGGAGCCCAATACCTTGCGGCGTCCAAGGCAGCTTCGTTCCAGATCAACTGGGATGCGCTCGAAGATCTCCTCGGCCGGGTCCCGCCCGGCGCCGCGACTCCTCCGCTCGCCGGTTGCGTCGTCTACGACTGATCCGGCGCCGAGATGACGGGGACACATCACCAGAAAGCCACCATCGTCTGCCACGACAACGTGGTAACTGCATTCGTCGGCGGCATGGACAACAACCCCTTGCACCTGGACAGCGCGCCGCACAACTCGCGGGCCGTTCCCGCGCCCGCCGGCGGCACGGTGCCGTGGGGCTGGCACGACGCAGGCGTCAGGCTCGTCGGCGGCGCCGCCGCGGAAGTGTGGAACAACTTCGCCGACCGCTGGCAGGAAGCCTGCACACTTCCTCCTACCACGCTGCTGGTCCGTGACAGTACCGACAAGGTCAAGAAGGTGCCGTACACGCCGCCCGCGCCCGTCGGGGTCGGCGCGCCGCCGACATCCCCGCCACCCGCAGCCACCGCCGACACGAGCATCCAGGTGCTGCGGAGCAGATACCGGACGAAGCTCGACCGCCCAGGCAACAGGCTCCCCTGGCTCACCCGCGGCGGCGGCGAGATTCTTGAGGTCTTCGAGACGCTGGGCAAGGCGATCGACGCCGCCACCCGGTACATCTACATCGAAGACCAGTTCCTGGGTGACCATCCAGTGTGGCCAGCCCTTGGCCTTGCAAACCCGGCGTTCTGGTTGGTCGTCGACTCGTTGGTCGACCCACGCCTGCCGCATTTCACGCTGCTGCCACACATCCTCGCGGCACTGAACCGGAACGTACGGGTGATCTTCGTCGGATCGGGATACGCCGACCCTGGTGACGCCTTCGCCGGCCCGAAGAACCTGGTCCTCCCGCCGGATCTGGCCAGCCTCGCCTCCGTCACCACCACCCCGGGCAACCTCGCGGTCTGGCGGCTGGAGGGAACAACCGTCCACGCAAAGCTGATGCTCATCGACGACGAGTTCGCGGCCGTCGGCTCGGCGAATATGAACAGCCGGTCGATGCTCGGCGTAGACCAGGAGCTACACACCGCCGTCGTGACGACGGGCGACCTCGTGAAAACGCTCCGGGTCGACCTGTGGCGCGAACATCTCGGCATCGTCGCGTCGCTGCCCGCCGTCGAGAGCGCCCTCGGCGACCTCACGCTCGCCCTGGGCATGTGGCGATCAGCGTGGAGCAGCGGCGGCATGTGGTTCAGCTCCAACAACCCGGCGGGCTACGACCCCGCGACCATGGGCCCGGGGTCGTTGCGGACGCGTGTCGTCCGTGCCTACGTCGGTCCCGGCACCACGCCATAGGAGGCAGCCGTGTCCTCTACCGTGTACGTAGCCGCAGGCGACGTCCTCGACCCGGAAGCGCTGCCGTTCGGTGGGGTGCTGGTGGACGCGCTGGATGGCGTGTGGCTGGGCCCCGTCACGGTCGGCGACCGAGGCGTCGAGTGCGAGATCGTGCTCGAGGACGAGCTTGCCCTGCGGGTGCCCGGACTCGATTTCCTCACGCTTGCCATCGGCGAGGCCGGTGCCGGGACAACGCTGAGCCTGCGGTTCATCCCGGACCCGCTATTCGTCGGACTGAGCGACGTCCCCGTTGTCCTGCGGGTCGATCCCGCGGTGCTGCGGCCCGTCAAGCCATCCTCCTGGGAGGTGGACGAAGGCAGGCAGCTAGAGATCGTCCTGGCTCACATCGATGTCGGGCTGGGTGATGACGGCACGCCGACGCTCGGCGGGCAGGGCGGTCTCACCGTCCCTCGCTGCCGGGTCGGCGACCTGCCGCTGATCATTTCGGCGACGGGGGTTCGGTGGTGCAGTCCCGCCGATGCCCCGCCCGCGGCGGCCGCCGCGCCCGACGGATTCGTGGGGCTCTACCTGAAGACCGTCACGGTCGAGATCGATGGAATCGGCACCGCCGGCAGGCCGCTGGTCATGGCGACCGACTTTCTCCTCGGCACCGGCGGAGTCAGCGGCACCGTCAACGCGGAACTCTCGGCCGAGTGGACCGGGAGTGCGTTCGACGGCGCGCTGGTCACCGACCTCCTCGGCTTCGATGGTGCGCTCACGCACATCCAGGTCAAGCTGCATCAGGGTGCCCTGACCGGCTGCGAGATCGCGGGCAACGTCCGGGTGCCGTACCTGGACCGGATCATCGGCGTCTCGCTCGGCTTCGACGGCGCCGGCGGGCTCACCGCGATCGCCTCCACGCCGACCTGCACCTTCGCCCAGGGATCGGCCGCAGCGGCGGCGACAACCGGGCCGGCCGGCTACCTGCTGAACATGCGGACCGACGCCTTCGAGCTGGACGTCAGCCGGGTCGAGTTCACCGCCGGTGCCGGCAGGCCGGCCGCGGTCGCCTTCTGCGGGCGGGCCGCGCTGGACGTGGCCGGGCTCGACCTGCCGCCGGTCGGCTTCCAGGGGCTGCGGATCGACACCACCGGGCAGGTGGCGGTCGACGGTGGCTGGATCGACGTGGACACCGCTAGGAGCGCGTCGTTGAAGGGCTTCCCGCTCCAGATTACGAAGATCGGGTTTGGAGCGGAGCCCGACGGACGCCGGTGGGTGGGACTCAACGGCGGCATCAAGCTGGCCGACGGGCTCCCGCTCGGCGCGTCGGTCGAGGGGCTGCGGGTGACCTGGGATCCGCAGACCCACGCCGTCGACGTTCGGCTGGACGGCATCGGGATCGAGCTGGCGGTGCCCGGTGCGTTCAGCTTCGCCGGCACGGTGGCGTTCTTCTCGACCTCGGCCGCGTCCGGGTTTCGGGGCAGCGTCAAGCTCAAGCTCGACACGGTGAAGCTGACAGTCGACGCCAGCCTGATGGTGGGGCGCACCGGCGAGGGCACCACGTTCTTCTACCTGTACCTCGACTTGGAGCTACCGGCCGGGGTCCCGCTGTTCTCCACCGGCGCCGCCGTTTACGGCTTCGCCGGCCTGGTGGCCACCAATCTGCGCCCGGCCCGGTCGGACGGCGAGGACTGGTACCACGGCTATTACCACCGGTCGCCGGTCGGCGTCACCGACGCGGCGAAGTGGACGGTTTCACCCGGCGCCTTCGCGATCGGTCTGGGCGCCACCGTCGGCTCGCTGCCGGATACCGGGTTCGCCCTGTCGGCCAAGGCGCTGCTGGTGCTGGTGCTGCCCGGGCCGCAGCTGTTGCTCCAGGGCAAGGCCAATTTCCTGACCAAGAAGCCCGGCCAGAAGGATCCCGCCAGCGAGGGGACCTTCGAGGCTCTGCTGGTGCTCGACATACCCGGGCGGCTGTTCCAGGCCAACCTGGCCGCCGCGTACCGGATACCCGGCAAGGGCAAGGACCCAACCCTGCTCGACGTCACCGGCGGTGTGGAAACAGCGTTCTCCTGGGCGCCGGCGCCGCCGGCCGACCTCTGGCACGTCTACCTCGGTGAACGGGAACCGGCGGAGCGGCGCATCCACGCCACGCTGTTCAAGCTATGGCAGGGCGACGCCTGGCTGATGGCCAACCGCCCAGGCAGCAAAGCTGCCGGCTTGGGCCGGGACGAGTTCGTCATCGGTGGTTCGATCGGGCTGTCCCGCACGTTCGACTACGGCGTGGCCAAGGCCTGGTTCGACGCGAGCTTGCTGGGCGAGGCGAGCATCAGCTGGGACCCACCGCAGTTCACCGGCCATCTCGCCGTGCACGGCGCCGGCGGCGTGTCGGCCTTCGGGATGTCCGTCGTCGCCTCCGTGGACGCGAAAATGGACGCCAAGGCACCCAACCCCTGGTATTTCGCGGTAGCCGTCGAGATCGGACTCAAGATCGACCTGCTGCTGTTCACGTGGCAGTTCCACGCCAAGCTCCCGCTCGAGTTCGGCGACAAGGATCACCCCCTGCCGCAGCCGATCACCGAGCTCGCGGTGCTCAGCGCCGACCATGCCAAGGTCGACGAGGCCCGGCCCCTTGCCGGCGCCACGGTCCCGCCGGATGTGCGGCCGCTGATCACCTTCACCCACCCGGTGGCCGACCGGGCCCGGTTCGGCTCGCCCGGCCGGTATGCCCCCGACCCGGAGGACCTGGGCTTGCGACAGGTGTCCTACCAGCTACGCCACGTCGTGCTCGTCTCGTCGGCGGGTGCCGGTCAGCGGCTGGTCGGGGCCGCCGGCGAGACGACGGTCACCGGCACGGCGGTCACGTTCACCGGCCTGCCGGCCGGCGACGGGCTGCCCGACCTGACCGGGGCCATCCTCACGCTGCTCGGCGACGCCGGCGAGATCGGCAGGTTCCCGGTGTCGTCCGGCGGGGGCACCACGGCGACCCTGTGCCCAGGCCCGGGCGGCGCCAGCCCACCCACCGGCACGTTCTCCTACCGGCTGACCGCTCCACGGGCCACCGCGGCGGTCACGGTCAGCGCCGTCGCCGAGGCCGGCGGCGGGGATGCCGCCGTGACGCTGGCCGGCGCGCTCGCCGACCCGGCCCGGTTCCGCGGCGGCGAGCTGCGCCAGGCCGGGGGTGACAGCTGGCTCGTGCTGGACGCCACGGCAACCACGCTGCGCGTGCGCGCCGCCGGCGCGGCGCCCAACGCCGGCGAGACCACGACCGTGCTCGCACCGCTTCCGGCCGAGCTGCGTGCCTGTTGGGCGCCGTTCGGCCCGGCGGGAGCGGCCATCGGCTCGGCCACCCGGTTGTGGGTGTGGGCGCGCACCCCATACGCCTTCTTCCGGCATAACGACGTCGATCAGGTCCAGGGTCTCGACCCGTTCCAACCCGGCTACGCGTGCGGGCCGGAGGCCACCGAGGAACCGGTGTGCGTGCAGTTCGCCGACCTGGCCGACGGCGCGCTCGCCGGGCCGTTCACGACCGAGGGGCTGGCAGGCGAGGCAGTCGGTGACGTCCGGGTCGCCGCTCATCGCCTCGCGCTGGGCCGGCCGGCCGGCGGCGGGTCCGGCACGGTGACGTTCCGCTTCGAGCCGCCGCTCGACGCGGTCTGGGTCACCGCCTCGGCCCGGGAGGCGGGTCGTGTGGTCGCCCGCGCGCAGGGTACCGAGATCGGCCGGCGGACGCTCACCGCGACGCCGGCCAGTTACCAGTTCAGCGGCGGCGTCGACGAACTGGTGCTGACCGGCACGCTGGCCGTCGTCGACGGGCTATGTTTCGTCCCGGGCTGGACCTGCGTGCACTTCGACGCCGCGTCGTTCCCGCCGGCGGGATCCGGCACGCTGTCCTACGCCGGCCTGCACCTGCAGAGCACCGCGACGATGTCGGTCGCCGCCGGCGTGCTGGAGGTGGCGACGACGGCACCGCTTGCGGTCGCGGTGCCGGTCTCGCTCACGGTGCTGTTCCCCCCGGCCGGTCACCCGGGTCCGGCTCACGCTGCAGAGCAGCGCCGACGTCGTGGCCCTCGCCGGCGCCACCGCGGTGGCGCGGGCGACCGGGGCGGCGGGCACCGAGGTCGCGCTGGTCGCCGACCGGTCCGCGACCGCGCATGTCGGCTGGCTGGACCGTGTGGTGGTATCGGCCGCCGCGCAGGTACGGATCAGCGAGGTCTGCACTGACGCCGGCGACTTTGGCTGGCAGCGGTACGAGCAATGGGCCTGGAGCAAGGGCGTCCAGCACACGGTGGAGTCGCTGTACAAGCCGGACGAGGTGCTGCCACCCGGCCAGTACGAGCTGCAGGTACACACCGCCGCGGTGGTCACCGGCCGCGAGCCAACCGAGGCCCCCGAGACTGTCCGAGCCGGCTTCACCGTCGGTGCACCCGCCGGCTTCCCGGCCATCCCGCCGGCAACAGCAACCGACACCGACCGGGCCGCGTACCCCCTCGGTGGCCCGCTGTGCGACCTGTCCACCTACACCGAGCGGTCGATGCCTGCGCCCGGGGAACGGCCGTGGTACCGCCGCTACGACACCGCGGTGCGGTTCACCGAGCCCTACCTCACCCGGATGTACCTCGAGGCCGGGCGGGAGCTGCGGGTGTCGGTCTTCGACGCCGCCGGCGCCGAGCTGCGGCCGGCGACCCGGCACGTCTGGAGCAGCACCGACGCCGCTTCCGACGCGTGGAGCACCCAGTGGGTGCGCACCCTGAACGGCGACGGCACCGATCCGTGCGCGACGGTCGACCTCGACCGGGTTGTGCGCCCCGAGCAGGTAGTGGCCGGCGCCGGCGAGCCGCTGGCACCGCAGCAGCTGCATCGGTCCGAACTGCGGGCCGTCGGTGACACCGGCACGGTCACCGTCCACCGGTTCGACTTCGTCACCTCGCGGTACGCGAGCCTCACCCAACATGCCGCCTCGTTCGACGGCCGCTGCAGGTCCCACCCGACCAGCGTGTCAGCGACAGCGCTGGCCCTGCCGGCTCGCGCCCAGGCCGACATGTTCGCCACCGCGCTCGCCTCGACCGCGGCCGACGCGCTCCCAGCAGTCCTGCGCAACGCCCGCGACACTCGGAAGAAGGCCACCACCGGCACTCCGACGACCGGCGACCTCGACGCCGCCGATGCAGCGCTGACCGCCCTGCTCGACCTCCGCGATCAGCTGGTGGTGGGCACCGCTCGGGTATTCGGCGACCTGTGGGCCGCTTGCTTCGAGTCCGCGCCGCCGGCGACGCTTCCGGCCGGGCTGCGGGTCTCGGTGCTGACGCCGGCCGGGCCGACAGGCGCGACCCCGGAGCGGGTGCTCCTCCTGGAGAGTCCCGAACCGCTTGCCTGGGAACGGATCTCGGCGCGGGCAACGTACAACGCGGCCCTTCCCCTCAGCCGGGTCAGCGCGTCCATCGACCGCGGATTCGGCCACCCCGATGCCGGTTTCGACATCGAGCATGGCGGGCTGCGCTGGCATGCCGGCGTGGAGCTGTGGGTCTCTCAGGGCGTCGTCCGCGCCCGCGCCGACGAGCCGCTGGACGTGTCCGTGCTCGTCGACCGGGCCGGCACAGTAGAACTGGAGCTCGACATCGACGCCGGGGCGACGGCCACCGTGGCGACCGTGCCCGCCCTGGCTGGCGGGCCGGTTACCAAGGGCCCGTCGGCGTCGGGCGCGTCCGTAACGGTCACACTTGCGGCGCCGACCGGCACCGGCTTCCAACGGGTGAGGATCACCGGCGCCGGTGTCGGGATAAGGACCGTCGGTGTCACCGAGCCGTTCATCCCAGGGCCGGCCGCCGGACCGCTGCGGCTCTGCGGCATCCGGCTGCCCACGTCGACCGCGCCGCTCGACCATGAGGTGATCGTGATTGCGATGGCACCGGTTGCGAACCTCTCCGGGTACACGGTCCGCTGGGTCGACGCCCTTAACCCCGCCGCCGCCGAGCTGTACGCCGAACTACCCGCGGTCGGACTGGACGACGGACACCGACTACGCCTCGTGCCGGGTCGGGCAACCGCACCCGTGACCGACGACGCTCTCGTCAGTGCCGGCGGCCCAGGCACGGCGCCGCCCACCGCCGGGGCGGTGTACCAGCTGATCGACCCCGCAGGGAACATCGTCCACCAGGGAGTTGCGCTCGCGACGCCGTCCGCTGCCACCCCGACCAGCGGCAACCTGCTCGTGCCTTTCCCGAACGCCGACCGGACCCGGGCATTCCTGGTGCCGCCCAACGCCGCGCCGGCCATCGGCCGCGGGCACTGGAACCTCCGGCTCGACCAACTCGGCGACGCCGGTATCGACTTGCCGGTGTGGTCGGTCGCAGGAAGGACGGTCACCGAGAGCGCCATGCTCGCATTCTCCGTTCTCTGATCCAGCCGACCGGTGAAGATCCGCGCGGGCCGGAGACGGGAATTCGCCACCTCGGCGAACCGGATCGGGACACGTCAGATCGCGGGAGGAAGCGAACGCCCGCCCGCAACTTCCTGTTTTAGCTGGCGCCGGGCCGCTACGCCGGTGGGGCGGCGCCGCTCAGGCTGTGGGTGAGCTGGCTGCGGGTACGTACTCCGAGCTTGCGGTAGACGTTGCCGAGGTGGAACTCGACGGTTTTGCGGGTGAGGAACAGGGCGGCGGCGACCTCGGGATTGCTCAGGCCCTGCGCGACGTGCAGCGCGACCTGGGTCTCCTGGGGGGTGAGCGCGGCCAGGCCGGCGCTCGGCATGCCGGCAGAGCCGTATTCGGCGGGGCGGTGGCCGCGGGCGCCCGTCCCGGCGAGTTCGGTGGCCGCGCGCTGCGCCCAGGGCCGTGCGCCGAGCCGGTCGAAGGTGTCGAGCGCCTGGCGGAGCCGGTCGCGGGCGTCGGCGAGGCGCCGGTCGCGGCGGAGCCGTTCACCCCAGCACAGCAGTGTGCGGGCCCGTTCGAACGGGATCGGGGTCTGCTCGTGCAGGACGACGGCGGCGACGAACGCCTCGTCGGAGGCGGCCGGGGTGTCGGCGAGCACGCCTCGGTAGCGGCGCGTCACCGCGGCTGTCCAGGTCCGGCCACCGGACACGGCAAGTTCTTCCAGGCGGTCCAGCAGGCCGCGGCCCTCGTCCAGGCGTCCCAGCCGCAGGTAGGACTCCACCAGGTCCGGCAGCCAGGGCGTTACCCACGGGTCGTTCCAGCCGTGGGCGTCGGAGAAGACCCGGACGCTTTCCAAATGGTCGATGGCCAGGTCAGGGTGGCCGGTGCCGAGTTCCAGGAACCCCAGCGTGTCGGCCGGGTAGAAGCCGGACAGCGATCCGAGCGGCAGGGTCGCCGTCAGGTCGCGAATGGTCGCCACCGTGCCGTGGCAGGCGTCGGCCTCGCCCCTGGCCGCCTCGACCCGCGCCCGGAACAGCAGGGCGAAGGCAACCATGACGGGTTCCTGGGCCTCGCTGGCCAGCGCGACCGCCTCGGTGGCGTCCGCGGACGCCGCATGCCAGGTGCCGGTGCGGTACTGCAGGTCACCGCGGGCGAGCAGCGCGATCGACAGGGCGGCGAACGACCCCCGTACGCGACTCGCGGTGATCACCCGGGCGAGGATGTCGTCGGCCTGGCGGTAGTCCTCCAACCAGATCCGGCCGTGCGCGGTGGACGCCAGCGCCAGCGTGTTCTCCGCGGTGTCCATCGCCTCGAGGAACGGTTGCAGCGCGTCGAAAAGGGGACGAGCCTCCGCGACGGACCCGCCGAGCGCCAGCAGGTGGGCCAGGGACAGGTTCACCTGGCCGCGTGCGTCCGGGTGACCGTCGACCGGCAGGAGGCTCGCGGCCCGCCGCGCCAACGCCACCGCCCGGCTCGTCATGCCGCACTGCGTCACCGCATATGCCGCCTCGGCCAGCAGGATCGCAGCCCGCGATGGATCCGAACCCACGACGCGCTCGGCGGCCTGGGTGAGCAGGGCGTGCCCAGCGAGTGGATCACCAGCGAGAACCCGGATGCCACCCCGAGCATGATCGATGGCGAGCATCGTCCCCGCGTCGTCGCAGCCCTCGGCGGCCTGGTCGAGCAGTTGGTCTGCCTGGTCAAGCCGGCCGGCGAGGCGGGCGTCCCGCGCAGCCTGCAGCAGGCGTCGGGTGCGGCGGCGGTGATCCGGGGTGAGGTGGGCCGCGCGGGCGAGCGTGGTGGTGGCCACCGCGTAGCCGGCACCGCGGCGGGCCCGGGTCGCCGCCACCTCCAACGCGGCGGCGACAGCCTCGTCGGGACCGGCGGCCGCCGCCGCCAGGTGCCACGCCCGCTGATCAGCGCCACGTTCACCACTCGCGGTCTCGGCGAGCACACGATGGGCGGCCAGCCGCAACGACCCGGGAGCATCCTGATACGCCGCGGCCCGCAGCAGCGGGTGCCGGAACTCCACCGCCGCGCGGGCGATCGTCACGATCCCGGCGTCCTCGGCCGGTTCAAGGTCGGCAATACCGGAGCCGCCCAGGCGCCGCACCGCGTCTGCCACAGGCGCCAGGTCGGCGCTGGCCGCGGCGGCGGCGACCGTCAGCGCCTGACGGGTCGACGCGGGCAGGATGCGCAGGCGCCGGGTCATGGCGCGCTCGACGGCCGGTCCGATGGGCAGCGGGTCGTCGATGGGCGCCCGTCCGGCGAGCTGATCGTCGGTCAGTAGATCCAGGACCTCGGTGAGGGCCAGCGGATTGCCACCGGTCGCGCGCACCAGCGTCGCGCCGACCGACGCCGCCGTCCGCCTGCCCGTGCACCGTCGGATCAGCTCGACGCCGGCAGCCTCGTCCAGCCCGCCGAGCACGAGCCGGGGCAGCCCGTCCAGCGCCGGCGCGGCGGGTTCGTCCGCCCGGCTGGTTACGAGGACCGCCGCCGCCAGGCCTGCGACGCGGCGGGCCGCGAACACCACCGCTTCCACCGAGGGCGGGTCCAACCATTGGACGTCGTCGATGCACAGCACCAGCGGATGGTCGTCGGCCGCCTGCGAGAGCAGGCTGAGCACGGCGGCGCAGGTGGCGAACCGCTCGGTCCCCGCGGGCAGGTCCAGGGCGAGAGCACCGCGCAGCGCGGCGGATCTCGCGGCGGGAATCCGTGGTAGCAGGTGCAGCAGCGGCGCGAGCAGGTCGGCCAGGCCCGCATAGGGCAGCACCGCCTCCGCCTCCAACCCCCTGGCGGCGAGCACCGTCATCCCCTCAGCGGCACCGGCCGCCTCGGCCAGCAGCCGGCTCTTGCCCACGCCCGCAACGCCTTCGATCACTAGCGCCGAACCCGAACCCCGCCGGGCATCGTTGAGCAGCTCATGCAGCGCGACCCGCTCAGATGCCCGGCCGAGCAACGGAAGGCCGCGCATCCCAGCCAACGGTGCGTTCCCCCCGGTCATCGCCGCGCCACCGCACCGTCGTTGCGGGCGGCGCCAGATCCCGGGATCAACGACGAGGACCCTCGCCATGCGCCCCTCCCGTGCCCGCACGCGACGGTCCTCATGCAACTCCCGCCCTGCCGGCGCCAACCCGCCGGTCTGCTCGCTCCCGTCTCGGGTCCCGCATATCGGCACGTTTCCTGTTCCGCCGACGGCAGCCAGCCGCGTCAGGATCGGCTGCCCCGGATCAGCCTCTCCAACGACGGCAGGCACCGGGGCATCCACCATTTTCGATCTTGCTACCAGGATCCACGATGTCACCCACATCCGAAACCGGATTTCCGGCCGGACGGGCCGCCCGGCCGTCACGGTCGGGTTACGGGACGGCTGGAGGTAGACCGCTACCGTTGACCGGTGGCGCTGCTTCATGCCGATGATCCTCTTCCTGGTCGTCCTCGACGTGTGCTCGTCGCTGGGACGTCGGGCGCGGGCAAGACCACGCTGGCCCGCCGGGTGGCCGAGGTCCTCCAGATCCCGCACATCGAGCTCGATGCGCTCCACCACGGCCCGGCCTGGAAGCCGCGGGAAACCTTCGCGGTCGACGTCGAGGCGTTCAGCGCCGAACCCCGGTGGGTGACCGAATGGCAGTACGGGCTCGTGAGAGATCTGCTCGCGGAGCGCGCTGACCTGTTGATCTGGTTGGACCTGCCGCGCCGGACGGTGATGCGGCAGGTGGTGTGTCGAACGCTGCGCCGACGGCTACGGCGGGAGGTGCTGTGGAACGGCAACACCGAGCCGCCACTCCGCACGATCTTTACCGACCGGGAGCACGTCGTGCGCTGGGCCTGGTCAGGCCACCACAGGAGCGCGCTGCGGGTGGCTGCCGTGCGCGAGCGGTGGCCTGAGCTTGCGATCGTCCGGTTGGACAGCCGCGCTGCCATCGAACGCTGGTGCGGGGGACCGCTGCGGGCCACCGGCCGGTAGTGCCGGTCGAGTCCGCGTACGACTCCCGCCGGTCGAACCAGACCGCGGCGCCTGCCGTCGAAGGTCATGGCTCAGTGGACGGTGAAGCCCGCAACCATGCCCTGCGCCGCCTGCGGGATGCCGCCGTGGTCATGGTCGGGCAGGAAGCTGACGACCAGGTACGCGCCGGGTTCGAGGTCGTATCCGACGTAGAGCGGGTGCCCCGGGCTCACGATTCCGAGGAATTCCCGCTGCTGACCGGCGGGGATCTGGCCGCCCCGAACGGCTGTGAGGGCCTGGGCGATGGTGACGTCCGGGTCGAACTTGAGCAGGCCGGCGGCGTGGAGTTGGCCGGCGCTGTGGACCTTGACCACGCCGTGGCGGGGCAGGGCCGACGGCAGCTCGAACGCGAAGTCACGCATGACCATGGTGGCGGTCTGGTGCGGAGGTCTGGCGCCGGTCGGATGGCTACCGGTGACGGTGAAGTCCCGCACGAAGCCGGGGAGGGTGAACCAGGCCGGCCTGTCGGGACCAGCCGGGCCCTGCGTGTGGTCGACGAGGACGTAGTGGCCTCGGTCGAGGTCGACGGTCATGGTCCAGGTGGTGTGGTGGCGGACGTCGTCGATGCCGCCGTAGAAGTCCGCGAGACTCAGTGCGGCGGCGCCGTCGGGGGTTTCCAGCCCGGCGTGGAACCGCTCGACGGTCACCCCGTCGTGCAGCCGCACCAGCTCGAAGGCATGGTCGGCGTCGGTGGGGTTGCTTGCCGTCACCCGGGTCCAACCCGGCCGGACGTGCCCGGCGCCGGTGACGTCGAGACCGCCCGAGGCCGCGACGATGCTGATCGTCGGGGGCAGGCAGCCCTGCTCGTCGGCGGCGTTCGCGATGCCGGCGGCGGAGATCCCCCCGACCGTCGCGAGGATGATCCCGCCGGCCAGCAGCCGGCCGGCGGTAGCGCCCAGTCTTATCGTCACGCTGCTTCCCCTTGGCCGTGTCACGGGAATTCCCGACGTTTTCCGGCGGCCGATTGCCGCTGCACTACCGCCAGGTCGCCGGCGCGCCGTCCCGCCGTCATCGGCGCGGGTGTCCCGTTTCTTTCGGGACGCCGACAAGGACGCGGGCCGGGACGGCTTTCCCGGTACGTCTCGATCAGGGTGCGGATGTCGGTCAGGATGAGGGGGTGGTCGACGCCCTCGTAAGCGATGCCGCCGCGGTTCCTACCGCCGGTGGCCGGCTGGCGGCTCTGCTCGACGCCGTTGTTCACCGTCTCCTGCTGACGTTGCTGATGCTCGCCTTCGGGCTCGTCGCGGTGCTGGGTGTTGGGCCGTTGCTGGGCGAGTTCTCCCCGAACGTGGAAACGCCGCTGGGCGCCGCACTCCTGCTCGCCGTCGGCGGCGTACCGACTTGCCAGCACGCTGGGTTCGGGCGGCGGGCGGGACGTCGACGCGGTGCTGCAGGCCATGGCCGGTCCGCTGCGCCTGGGGTACGCGGAGGTCCTCGACGGTGCCGGTGCCGCCGTGGCAACCTACGGCGATCGGGCGTCGAACGCGGCCACGTTCCCGATCCGCTACGGCGAGCGGAGTCTGGGCACGCTGCGCGCCGTGGCCCGCTGGGGAGCGCCGCTGACCCGCGACGACGAACGGCTCCTGGCGTCCCTGGCCGTGCAACTCGGCGTGGTCCTGCACGCGCTCTCGCTGGCCGCCGAGCTGCAGAAGGCGCGCGCGGGGCTGGTGCGGGCACGCGAGGTCGAGCGGGCACGGCTCAGCCGTGACCTGCATGACGGGCTCGGCCCGAGCCTCGCCGGGATCGCCCTCGGTATGGACGCGGCGCCCCCCGTCGACCACGCTCCGGGTCCTGTCCCGCCCGGCGTCCCACGACCGACGGGACACCCGGGCCGATGACGGTGGGACGGCCCGCCGCCGAACGTGGCAGGCAGCGGGCGGCAACGGGTCGCCCCAGCCCTCGGAGGTTCCCGTGATCCGACGTCACCCCGGCCGCGTGCTCGGCGTGCTCGCCGTCCTCGATCTACTGCTGCTAGCCCTGTTCTACCCGGGCCGCCACGACGGCGACGGGGCCTGGTACTACCTGTCGGCCATCGGCTGGATCGGCTTCATGATCGGCGTGCTGGCCACCGTGGTCCTCGCCGCCTACGCCGGCGTGCTGGCCCTCGGGGGACGCAGCAGAGCGAGCTGACCGTACGTCGTCGGCGACGACGACCCCTGCCCCGTCCGACGGACGCGGGACTCCTCCCGCGCACTCCCACCCACGAGGTCACGGACTCACCCAACTGGCGTGGAAGCAACCTCGACACGATCCGACAAGGGGCTTGCCTAGTGAACTGACGGCAGGTTCCATCAGCCGTCGGCGAATCCCGTACCGGCCCGCAGCGCGAGCGGGCCGGTAGAAATAACGGCTCTGTCGTACATCCGGTGGTAGCGCCGAGTTGTCGATGTGGCACGATGTGTCATGTGTGGTGCGGATCGTCTGGTGAAGCCGGTGTTTTCGGGACTGTCGCTGTTGGTCGTGGAGGACGTGGCGGACGAAGGTGAGCTGGTCCGGGTCCGGGTCCGGGTCCGGGTCCGGGTCCGGGTCCGGACGCCGGACGCTCCGGCCAGCTGCCCGGGCTGCGGTGCCCAGAGCTCGCGGGTGCACGGCTACCACCAGCGGACGCTGGCCGACGTCCCCCTCGACGCCCGCCGCGTGCTCGTGGTGGTGCGAGGGCTCTGTTGC
>NZ_CAKKTK010000083.1:0-17073 GCF_920656135.1 Frankia sp. Cppng1_Ct_nod
ACAACAGAGCCTCGACGCCGGCTTCCCACCCCCACTTCTCGAGGAGATCGGCATCCGATTCCGCGTCACCTTGTTCACCACCCGCGTCGCCGCGCCGACCATGGATGAAACCGACCAGGCAATCCTCAACGCCCTTACCGAAGACGGCGCCCTGGCCAGCGAAGTCGCCGCGGCCATCGGCCTGTCGACCCGCGCCACTCGCACCCGGCTGCCCGGCTCGTCGAACGCGGACTCGTCCGGGAGATCGGCACCAGCCCCAGCGACCCGAGACGCCGCTATTACCCCGCGACCTGAACGACGATTACATCCCACGAACGAGCGATCACCAACCGGCCACCACAGCCACCTGCCCACCATCGACGACGTACGGCGATCCCACCGTGCTCGTGTTCGTGGCGCGGGGACACTGCCGCGGCCTGCTTGATAGGTCCCGCCCCGGCCGAGGTCCTCATCGCCGCCGAGGTCCACCACCGCCAAGACCCAGTTGGCCGCCTGCTCAGTGGAGGTGCTGCGCTCCGAGCGAGGTCGACTCCAGGTAACCAGCATGGTAACGCTGGCATTGAACGTCGCGGAACCCCGGTCTCCCCAGGAGCGGCGGAACTCGCAAGACCGGGGTCGGCGACCCCGTCCGGGTCCACTGACGGGCACCATCGAGCAACATCGACCGATGAGGACACGTATCGAAACCATGGGGTAAACGTGGGGTTCGGTGTCTCGGACGCCCGGCCCAACGGCGAGAAGTGCTTGTGCCACAGGCGATCTGGGTGGACCTAACGCACCACAATAAGAACCGGATAATCTTGGTTCAGGGACCCGAAATCACCATCCGCCCGGTCTCCACGCGTGCCCTGACCAGGGGCAATACCTAGTGACCGCGCCGACCGGAACATCATCTACTGAATCGAACGGGTGTTCCGAATACCTGGCGGTTCGGAGGCATGGTGAATCTGCCGACCGTATTCGTGGGGGTGGCGGCCGGGTTGGCATCCTTCAGCCGATAACGAGCCGTTCCCCGCCGAAGTCCGCGATGATCTCCAGGTGTCCACCGAGTGCTCTGACGTAGGCGGCGAGGGTACGCAGCTCACTGGCATCGACATGGGCCCGCTCGATGGCGGAGACGCGTTCCTGCCGGACGTGCATGCGGTCGGCGACGTCTGCCTGGGTGAGACCCAGACGCCGACGCATCTCCGCGAGCCGATGTGCGCGGTTCTCCGCCACGAACCGCCCCGCCCCCTCCTCGACCTCACGGCGGTCGTGTTCGTCGGGGAAGAACTCGGCGAGGAACCCGTCCCTGTCGTATCCGTGGGCGGGGCTCATACGTCACGCTCCTTGAGGTAGAGGGCGTAGCGGGCTTCGGCCAGTGGGATCGCCTCTTCGTACCAGGCTGACCACCGTCCGGCCTTGTCTCCGGCAACGAGCAGAACCGCGCGACGCTCAGGGTCGAAGACGAACATGATGCGGACCTCGCTGGCTCCGCTCGAGGCGGGTCTGAGCTCCTTGAGGTTGTGGAGTCGTGAGCCCTTGATCCGGTCGACGAGCGGCCGTCCCAGAGCGGGGCCTTCGTCGAGAAGAGCGGTCACAGCCTGGCCGATGAGGATCGCGGTGGTTCGGTCTGTTCGACGTAGGTCATGGAGCCACTCCCGGACCTCGCTGACGATCTCCAGGCGATAGGGCACGACATGTCCCCTTCGGGGCAGAGGGTTCAGTACCTGAGTGTACTGCGGCCCCGCCATCGCGCGAGCCGGCCGCGTCACGCCTGAGGGCGTGGCCTGCTGATGGGTCCAATCGTTGTTCACCAGGCTTGCACGTCGGGCTGCTGCGTCCGCTTGGTTCCACAAACGCAGCCCTCGAAGGGGTCCTCCCGCATCCCACTCGGCGGCGCTCCACTGGACCTGCGGCAATCTGGCGCACGCAGTGACGCTACGTCACAGATAGTGGCATTGCCGGTCAGTACTTCTTGCCAGAAAGTGCCTGGTCTGGTGCTGTATGTAGGTGGCTGGTAAACGTTCAGGCTGGTCGGAGTTCCGCCGCGCCCAAGAGCATCAGCGAGCTCGCCTCGAGCGCGAGGAGCGCCAGATCGACACCGCGGCGAACCGGGCGCAGAAGGCGATGGAGCGGGCACGTCAGAAGGCCGAACGCCAGGCCCGGACTGACGCCCGGCAGCGCGAGCAGCTGAATCACGATCTGATGGCAGCAGAGGCCGAAAAGCTGTCCGCTGAGGTCGACGCCCAGGTTCAGACGCTGGACGCGCTGCTGACCGGGGCGAATCTGGCCCCGTTCTCGTTCGGCAGCCTGCGGCGCGAGGCGCGGATCCCCGCCTTTGACCTGTCGCGTTTCGGGCCCCCGACGCCCATACCGGACTGGGACGACTTCGCCCCGCCCGGCCCTCCGCGTGGACTGGCCGCGATGCTTGGCGGTCGCGCCCGCTACGAGCAGGAACTGGAAGACGCGCAGGGGCATTATCAGGAGGCCGTCGACACGGTTCAGCGCGCGGAGGCCAACAGGCAGGAACAGATCCGCCAAGCGCGCGGCGACCACCAGCGGCGCGCCGACAAGGTGCGTGCCGATGCCGCCCGGCACAACCAGCAGGTGGAACTCTTCGAGGCTGCCTATCATGCGGGCGACACCGACGCAGTCGAGGACTTCGTCGCGCAGATCCTGGACCGGTCGAGCTACCCGGCCGGGTTCCCGACGGGCCGGCGGCTTGCCTACCGGCCCGAGCCGCGTGAGATCTGGATCGAGTTCGATCTGCCCACCAACGAGATCGTCCCGGGCGAGCGCGGTTTCCGCTACGTCAAGACGCGCAAGGCGATCGACACCCTGTCCCGGGCGGATCGGGACCGTAAGGCTCTCTATGCGTCCGTCGTAGCACAGACCGCGCTGCGTCACCTGCGGGAGATCTTCGAGACCACCCCGCGAAGTCTGGTCGACTCGGTCGCTCTCAACGGACACGTGCGGACCCGCGACCCTGGCACCGGGCAGCCTGCCTACCCCTGCCTGATCACCGTCAGCGTGACGCGAGAGATCTACGAGGGCCTGGACTTTGACTACCTCAAGCCCGTGGGCTGCCTGAAGCACCTGAAGGCGATCGTGTCGCCGCACCCGTACGACGTGGAGGCCGTGACGCCGATCGTCGACTTCGACCTTTCTCGCTACAAGTTCATCGACGACTTCGACGCTGCTGCCGAGCTTGACAGCCGGCCTGACCTGCTGGCCATGGACCCGTTCACGTTTGAGCACCTCATTCGCCAGCTCTTCGAGAAAATCGGGATGACTGGCTGGGCCAAGACGACCCAGGGATCACGCGACGACGGTGTCGACGTCGTGGTCACGGACGCGAACCCGATCACCGGCGGCGTCTGTGTCATCCAGGCCAAGCTCTACAAGCGGGTCGTTCCAGCCGAGGCGGTACGGGCACTATGGGGAACAATGGACGACCAGAACGCCACCAAGGGAATCCTGGTCACGTCCTCCTGGTTCGGGCCCGCGAGCAGGGAGTTCGTCGCGAAACGTGCCGGGCGAATCCGCCTCATCGAAGGAGGCGAGCTTAAGGGGCTCCTCGAGGAGCACCTGAACAAGAAGGTCCGCATCGCTCTGCCCACCCAGATCCGCCCCCAACCGGGCAGCACTGTCCACGGCAGCCCGCGCAACTCCCGTCCGCACGCTGACCAACTCTTCGAACTCATCCTCGGTAAGCATCGCTCCTGCTCTGGGCACGTCGGGTGAGCAGGGTAGAACGACTCTCGCTCGATAAGCAGGCCGTAGGACGAACTGAAACAACCGGTCATCTATAGCACAGGCAGACCCTGTCGAGTCACCCAAAGCACTACATATGTGCGCGCACGTCTCGTTCTGGACACGGAGGGTCGACCTGTGCCGTGCTTCGAGCACGGCGACCACCACTCGCGCACGGGATCACACCCGCTATGCGTCTCAGCGTCGTCTGGCTGTGGATCAGTTCGTTGACCGGCGTGGCCTCGTTCGGTACTACGAGCAGGCGGTCGAGCGGCTCGGCTGCGAGGGGTATGGACCGAACGGCTCTACACGACAGTGGTCGACGCCGACGGTCCGCCTCTTCGGGATGTCGAGCACACCTATGTGATGCGGACGTTCACCTGCCTGAGCTGGCCTGCCTCGCTCGGGCGGCCGGCCTGACCGCCACGAGCGTCGCGACCGGCTACGCAGGTCCGCTCGCCCAGGCCCCGGCCGGGTCGGTTGGCAGCTCTGGTACGAGGGCTCCTGGACGGGGTAGGGTCCTGCCGACCCTAGACCCTGGGTTGTTGGCGACCGCGATGTGCTGCCGGCTGTTGAGTCGAGCGCCACGGTTCGGAGGATGGGACGACCTGGTATGTCGCTCCACCCCTCGGCATGGGATGGGGCGCGGCGTTCAGGTTTCGGATACGCTTGCCGGCTGCCTCACCTGATCAACCTGGTTGGATGAGGCGTCTGCCGATCTTCCGTCGATGGCGCATCCGCTGGTGGTACGGATCCGGCTCGATGGGACGGGATAGAGTCGTTTATCGGACGATTCGTTGCGTCCTCGGGAGTCGCCCTCGTGTCCGAACAGATCACCCCCCGGAACGTATCCGGCCGATCGCGAGCACGCCCGCCGCGCCGTTTGGTGGGCCTTCTCGCGGCTCTTCTGGTCTTTCTGCTGGTTGTCGTCGTGCTGTTCGCAGGCTGGTACCGTGCCAGTTTCCACGCTTGGCCCTGGCCCTCGAGCCTGCCAGATAGGGTCACGTACTGTGACCGTGATTACAACGGACCGGGCCGACCGGTCCTGCGGGCCGAGGCCGGAGTTCGTGAGCGCGGCGCTATTCGGCACGTCGGCCGCATCGGGGTCCTGGGTCTCGGGCAGGTCATCTACGCGGCCCCGGTCTCGGAGCAGGCTCGGGCAGGCAATCCACCTATTCCGTGCGCCATGGTCGTCTACCTGCGCACGTCCCACGACCGATACGTGCCCTATGTTCTCAGTGGCGGACCATGACCGGGGGCGGATCGGCCGGTACGACGACACCGAAGCGCGACAACGGGCGATGAGATTCCCGATGCTGCCCGACGCCGGCAGGACGTCCTGGGACGGGAAAAGCCGGTCGTAGCTGGCCAGATCCATCCGGCCTCGCAACGCCATCGCCTCGCGCAACAGACCCGCGCCCAACCGGCGCGCCGTCGCCGCCGCGACCGGACCGGTGAAAAACAGCCAGACGTGGGCGCCGATCCCCGACCGCGACACCTCAAACGCCGCCGGCACCCCCGCCGCACGGGCCGCCTTCGTCGGGGTGGTGTTTCCCGACGTCCACCGTGGTGCCGTCCGCGAGCAGGACTCCGGACGGCTCGGCCGTGGGGTAGCCCGACGAGTGCTCGACGGCGCAGAGCAGGCCGACGGCCGTGGGATACAGCACGCGGACCGCCTCGGCGAGACCGCCGTCGGCCTCGACGCGGCGGCGGATCTCCTCGTTGAGCGCGGCCAGCGCCTCATAGATGTCGTCCTCAGTCGCCGCGGGAATCTTGGCGGGATCGATCAGTCTCATCGCAGGTTCTCCCTGTCTTTCGTAGGCGCGGGGCTCGGTCAGGCGAGCGCGGTCAATCGGAGGGGCCGGTGGGTGGCTGGCCGGCGTGGGGAGTGAGCAGGTCTAGCAGGCCGCCGATCAGATGCGCCGAACCGCCTGCGCGCACTCGCCGGGCGGCGCGGCGGGCTCGGGCGACGCGGCGGCCGGTGACCGGACGGGCCAGGATCTGCACGACCGCCCGCTGGGTGCGAGTGAGCCCTCCGGGAGCGCCGAGCAGCGCGCGGATCGGGTCGGCGTCGTGGCCGACCCGGATCGGCAGTGCTTCCGGGCGGGCGAGGCGGAGCTCGCCGGCGGCGAGCAGCCGCCGGCCGGGCCGGGCGAGGACCGGGAGCGGGCCGCGGGCGGGTGTGGTGCGGGTGTGGGCGCCGGGCCAGGCCGCCTCGACGGCCCGTTCGACGAAGCCGTCGGGGACGACGCCGGGGACCCAGATCTGGATGCGGACCCCGTCGGCGTCGAACAGGTACTCCCACGCCAGATGGGGCTGGCCGGCTAGCCGCCGCCAGCTGGGGCGCAGCAGGCCGAGCAGGTTCGACCACAGCGCGGTCGCGCCGGCCGGGTCGACGGTGGGCGGGGCAAGGACGGTGACGAGACGGGCGCCCGCGGCGAGCCGCTGCCCATAGCGGCGCCGCACCCGCCGGCGGGCCGTGAGCAGACCGGCGACGGCGACGGCGAGCAGCGGGCCGGCGAGGGAACCCCAGGCCAGCGCGCACACCTCGGCGTGGTGTGCCAGCTGGTGGATACCGGCCCAGGGGTCCTGAAGGTAGGTCGCGAGCGGCGACGACGGCGTGGACATCGCCGCCGGCAGAACACTCATAGTTATGATCTCCTGACGGCAACGGTGGGATCGGACCACTCAGAGGGCATCGAGGTAGATCAGGCCGTCGGGATCGGCCCGGTCTTCCGGCCCGGCCGGAACGGCGAGATCGAAAAAGCCGTCATCGCCGACGCGGGGCTCGTCGGCCAGTTCGGCCGGGTTTGTCGTGATGAGTCGGTGTTCGACCGGCGAGGCCAGGGCATGGAAGGCGACTCTTTGTGGCCCGGCCGCGAGGAGTCCTTGGCCCCTGTCCGCGGACAGGAGGAATTGCCGTTCGCCCTGGGACAGGTCGAACACCTGGGTGATTTCGTCGATGGCCTGCGGCGCCTGGCGCAGCAGGATCTGGGTAGCGGCGTTGGTGACGATCGCCCGGCCCAGATCGGTGGCGAGCACGTCGGCGGTGTCCTGGGTGGCGACGGTCAGCCCGGCCCAGTATTTGCGGGACGACTTCGCCATCCGGAACAGGAAGTCGGCGCCGGCGGGTTGGCGCATCAGTAGCCACGCCTCGTCCACCACGACGAGCCGGGGCCGGCGGTCGGCGGGGTTGGATACCCGCCGCCATACCGCGTCGAGCACGAGCAGCGTCCCGATGGCTTTGAGTTCCTCGGGCAGGTCGCGCAGGGAGTAGATAGCAAGGTGGCCGTCGCCGCGGCCGGTGCTCGGGCCGGCGAACAGGCCGGAGAACGCCCCTGCGGTGAACGGGTGCAGCCGGGCGCCGAGCGCCACCGCCGCCAGGTCCTCGGAGCCGGCGAGGGTTGCGGCGAGGTCGACCAGCAGCGGCGCGGGACGGCTCCAACTGCCCGGGTCGGCGGTGATCCCGGCCGCCCGGTAGGTCGCGGTGATCGCGATATCGAGTGCTGCCCGTTCGGCCGCCGACAGCTGCCCGACCAGCACCGAGATGACGGTGTGGAGGAACAGGCTGCGGCGGACCAGCGCGTCGCGGGGCGCGGTGCACCGCCCGTCGGGGGTGGTGTGGATGGGCAGGTCGAACGGGTTGATCCGCACACCGTCGCCGCCGAGATGTAGGTAGCTGGCGCCGACGGCATGGGCGAGGCGGGCGTACTCGTCTTCGGGGTCGACGACGTGGACCTCGATGCCCCGGTAGAGCGAGCGCAGAAGTTCAAGTTTGACCAGGTAGGACTTCCCGACGCCGGAGCGGCCCAGGACGACGGCGTTGTGGTTGTCGATGTCGCCGAACCGGTCCCAGTGCACGAGGCCCTGCGAGGCGACGTTGAGCCCGTAGAGCACGCCGGTCGGGGCGAGCGACGTCGGGTCGGCTGGCGGCAGATCCGGTGAGGTGAACGGGAACGCGGCGGACAGGGCGGCAGTGTCGAAGGTGCGGCGCATCCGCACCTGGTCCAGGCCCAGCGGCAGGGTGCTGACCCAGCCTTGGAGGGACCGGTAGCTGGTGGGTTTGGCGTCGAGCAGCAGGCTGGCCGCCAATGCCCGAACCGCGGCGACCTCGTCGGCCAACTCGTCGGCGCTGGCCGCGTGCACGGTCAGGTAAAGACCGAGGCGGAACAGCTTGCCCTCGCCGCGGGCGACGCGGGCGGAAAGGTCGTAGGCGTCCTCGGTCGCGGCCTCGACCCGCGGGTCGACCAGCCGGCCCTTCTCATCGCCGAGCTGCCGGCCGGATTCCAGCTTGGAGAGCTGGCGGCGCAGCCGGTTCGCCGCGGTCACCGGATCGATCGGCTCGACATGCACGGCGACGTCGACCCGCCCCGGATATGTGAGCAGCGGCGCGAGCCAGCCGGCGTGGACCTCGCGGGGGTAGCCGGCGATCGCCATCGTGGCGAGGAAGTCCCCGCCAACGTCGAGGTGGCGGGGGGCGATCGTCAGCGCGTCCGGCACGAACGCCGCTGCGGCGGCGTCCGCCAGCCGGGTGGACGGGCCGTGGGCTGAGGCGGATGCCCCGCGTCGGATCCGTCTCCTCATCGGTGTCCCCCACTCCGTCCGCCGGCGTCGGGTCGTCTCGCCCGCCGGGAGTCGCCCGCCGGGCGGGTGCGGGGGGCCGGCGGGACCCAGCCGTCGGGGGGCTCGGCGTCCACCGGGCTGTCGCAGCCGGCACCGCCCCGGGCGGCGGGGCCCGATGGCCCGGCTGCGGGTCCATCCATCTCGTCGAACCTCGGGCCGTCCCACGGGAAGTCGTCGTCGTCGAAACCGGACTCGTCGCCGGGGTAGCGCATGTCGGGGTCGTCGAAGTCGGCGGTGATGACCTCGTCGGGTGCGGCGAGCGCTGACGGGGGGACCAGACCGGCGGGGTTGCAGGCGGCGGCCAGCACGCTGGTCGCCGTGCCGGCGTCCAGCGGCGTGAGCACGATCCCCGCCGGGGCCAGAAGGTCGGTCGCCTCGGCGAGGCGGCGGGCCAGGCGGGTATGCGCGGCGCGGCGGGTGGCCTCCCCGGCGCGGCGGGCGTCGCGGGCCGCAGCCCGCCGGCCGCTCAGCGCGGCCAGCGGGGAGGCGCCACCCAACCCGTCGACCGGGCCGGCGGTGACGAGGGGTTCGCGCAGGACCAGCAGGGTCGCCAGGGACTCGAACCCTGAACCCAGAGATTAAAAGAACGTTGGAATACGTGCCGGAACATTCCGCGCCATATTGGAGAATGCCGGAATGTGCAGGCCGGGGCAATTGTGGATGTCCGAGGGTGTCGGGTGCTGTCGGTGAGGTTCGCAACGTCCGCACCCGCAATGAGCCCACAGTACCCGTCGTTTCTCCGGATAGCAGACGATCATATGCGTTACTAACAGTTATTCGATGAATTTCACCAGTGCGACTCCGATCGTCGGGGCCGTTCCCCGCACCCCTGTGGGACGTCGGCGCCTACGCGACGTCGAGCCATGCCCGGAGTGCCTGGCGGATGACGTCGCTGGCGTTCGTGTGATCGGCAGCCGCCCGCGTGGCGAGCGCCGCCCGCAGCTCCGGGTCCAGCCGCACCGGTACCACATCTGCAGGAGCCGACCCCAACGGACGGCGGCCCCCGCGTCGACGCAGTTCCGCAACGTCATAACCGGCATCGGCCTCCGCCGCCAGCCGATCCACCAGTTCGTCGGTCATCGGCACACCGTTCGACGTCGGAGGCCTCTCACTGCTGTCCGTCATGACACACCTCTCACTGATCACGGCAGGAGATCGGAGTACTTCGACCGCATCCGCATCGCGTGGATGATCAGATCTGTGTCGTCCAGGAGCAGGACGACGACCTCCAACAGGTTGCCCGCCCGGTCGGGACTCGGGCCGTAGCTCCCTGCGCGGCTCCTCCTTGTCGTCCCCGAGGGGATAGGCGGCCAGGAATCGTTGGGCGGCATGAATGCTGTCCGCGTCGGCGATGCCATGCTTGCGTGCCGACCGGTGAACATCCTTCCGACAAAGGTATTACGAAACCGTCGGCCTGTCGGCACTCGCAAAGGGTACATACCAGGGAAGGGGTCACGTCGGCCAGATGATCGAATAGGAGCCGCGGAAGTTCAACTTCGACGGCCACACCGCTCCACTTTCGAGCACCGTCGCACCGCAGCACCGCCTGCGCGTCCGTGTCGGTCGTGACGCTGTCGCTGACCGGGTTGAGGCATGGAGCGGGATCCCGCACCCGTGAAAAGTCCTAGGTCACAACCCCGGACGGGTTTCGGATACCCGTTGGTTTACCAGAAACTATACTTGCGGTGTGGGCGGACAGCAATGGGACGTCTTCCTCGTTCACGAGGTCCGCGCGTGGATCGACGGTCTGGACGCGCCGACGCACGCGCGCGTCGTCCAAGCGATCGATCTGCTCGCGGAGGCCGGCCCGGGGCTTGGTCGACCGCTCGTGGACACGATCACGGTCTCGTCGCTGCCCAACCTGAAGGAATTCCGTCCCGGCACGGTGAGGATTTTGTTCTGCTTCGACCCCTGGCGTTCGAGCATCCTGCTCGTCGCCGGGGACAAGTCCTGCCGGTGGAACGCATGGTACGAGGAGGCGATCCCGCTGGCGGAGCACCGGCACGAGACGTACCTGAAGGAACGCGGCCAGGAGGAGGACGACCGACGATGAGTGGTTATGTGCGGTGGGCGGACGTCCGGGCCGAGCAAGTCGCTCGAGCCGGCGGTGAGGAGGCGGTCGAGGCCGGTAAGCAGGAACTCCTCGCGGTCGCGGTAGGTCATCGCCTCGGCGAGGTGCGCCGCGCACGGGGCCTCACCCAGCAGCAGGTGGCCGATCGGATGGGTGTCACCAAAGGCAGGGTCTCGCAGATTGAACAGGGCAAAATTTCTGGGCAGGATGTGGTCGCCCGGTTCGCTGCCGCTCTCGGTGGCCGGCTACACCAGGCGATCTACTTCGACGACGGGGATATCACCGCGATCGCCTGAAACGGCTCTGTTGCATTAGGTGGAGCCCAACAGGGTCGAACGGTGACCTGTTATCGGTGGTCTGGTCAATGAGTACGAACGCGTCGCGCAAAAGCCCAGCTCAACGCTGGTGGCACAGTTCTGGCACCCCACAGGGTCGGGCGATGCACGCAGTGCCCGCCCATTCCAGGTAAGGGGATGGGCGGGCACAGTCGACTGCTCGGCGATGGATGGCGGCGTTATGTGGCGTTCTCCACAAACTGGTCTGTGTAGGTTTTGCTCAGGTCGATTTTCTTGCCGATGATGTTCTTGTTGAATGCCGAGAGCACTTTCAGGTTTGTAGGCGGTCCGTTGGGTGGCATGATGCCGGTCGGGTTGTAGATGCCTTTCTCGTTGTTGAGGGCGGCGACGTAGGTGTCCTTGCCGACACCGGCGTAGTAGTCGGCGGGCATCATGTCAGCGATCTGGGCGGCAGTGTGCTCCTGGATCCATTTCAGGGTTTTGACGTAGGCGTTGACCAGCTTCTGTACCGTTTGTGGGTTATTTTTGATATAGGAGGTGGTCATGTACAGCGACGTCGCCGGGTACTCGCCGCCGAGCGCCTGGGTGGCCCCAGCGTCAGAACGCATATCGAGCAAAATGTAGGCTTGCTTGTTGGCGAGCAGTTGCGACACGGTGGGTTCGGTGGTCATGGCGCAGTCAACGTTCTTGTGCGTCATCGCGCCGATCAAGGTGGCGCCGGCTTGGACACCGATTCGGTTGATGGTTGTGGGGTCTACGCCGTTCTTCTGCGCCAGGTACTGGGTCAGGAAGTCGGTGGACGAGCCCAGGTCGGTGATGCCGAGGTTACGGCCCTTCCAGTCGGCTGGGGACTTGATCTGGTTCTCGAGGTCGTTGCGGCACAGCTCGACCTCGCCAGGGGTGACCAGCATGGAGACCACGGACTCCACTGACTGGCCGAGGCCCTGCAGGTCGATGGTGTGGTCATAGAAGCCGCCGACGCCATCGACCTTGCCTGCGAGCATGTTTGTTGTGGCATCTACACCGGCCGGCTCGTCAGAGAGCGCGATGTTGAGGCCTTGGTCCTTGTAGTAACCCAACTGCTGGGCAAGCATGAAGGGAAGGTAGATCTGCTTGTTGAGACCACCAACCATGATACTTACCTTGGTGCCTGAGTCGGTACCGACATTTGTTGTTCCGCTGCTGGTATGGCTGGCGTTCGAGCTGCATCCGGTTGCGACCAGGGCTGCGGCGATCCCGGCCGCGGCTAGTAATCTTGTTCTGGACATGCGGTTCCCCTTTTGTTGTGGATAGGAAAGCCTGGTCGGTATGAGCCGAGCGCGGTGAGTTCTCCGGTTGTTACAGGTCCGGTCCGGCGAGTTGCGGTGGCCGCCACCGGAGGAGACGGTTTTCGAGCTTGGTGATGAACCATTCCGCGAGCAGAGCGACCATGCCCATGATGACCATCGCGGCCCAGACACCGTTGGCGTCGAAGGTGCCTTGCGCGTTCTTGATAAGTACGCCGAGGCCGTGCGAGCCGCCGAGGAACTCTCCGACGATCGCGCCGATGAGGGCGAAGCCGAAGCTGACGTGCAGGCTGGCGATGATCCAGGTGAACGCCGACGGGAGTATGACCTGCCGGGTGACCTGCCAGGGGGAGCCGCCGAGGATGGTGGCGTTGGCGATGAGGTTGCGATCGACTTCGCGGACGCCTTGGAAGGCGTTGAAGAACACACCGAAGAACACCAGCACGATGACCAGCAGAACCTTCGATTCGATGCCTAGGCCGAAGGCCAGCACGAACACCGACCCGAGGACAATGCGCGGGATCGAATTCAGGACCTTGATGTAGGGGCTGAATACGTCGGCGAGGAAACGGATCCGTCCGAGCGCGATCCCGGCGACGATGCCAAGCGCAGTGCCGATGGCGAAGCCGATCAGCGCTTCCTCCAAAGTGGTCTTGATCTGGTCTCCGAGAGAGCCGATCGCGGTTCCGTCGGCGACCCAGGTGTGTAGACGGCTGACAATCCCGGACGGCACTCCATATAGGATGATCTTTCGTGAATCGGATCCTACATACAGCTCCCAGCCGCCGATCACCACGACCAGAAACGCGAGCTGGGTGAGGTGAACGATGAGCTTACGTCGGCGTACTTTGGAGCGGTAGACCCGCTCATTCACGGAGACCTCATGTTTCTCGCCCGCTGTCGTCAGATTCGCGGTGACGGTCATCACGGCGCCCTCTTCGTAGTCGCAGCGGTGGTCTGCGCATAGGCGATATCAACTTCCGAGCGTAGGGCTTCCCATATCTGATGGTAGAGATCGACGAAATGTTGTTCGAAGCGAATTTCCTGCACCACACGAGGCCGCGGCAAATCGATCTCGAAACTGGCCTTGACGGTGCCGCCGGGACCCGCGGTGAGAACGACGACCTTGTCAGCCAGAGCGATTGCTTCCTCGAGATCATGGGTGACGAAGACGACGGCGGGACGAGTGAGGTCCCACAACTGCAGTAACTCATTGGACATGATCGAGCGGGTTTGAACGTCCAGCGCGCTAAACGGCTCGTCCATCAATAGGATCCGCGGCTCGTTGATCAGACTCTGGGCCAGGGCCACCCGCTTGCGCATGCCGCCGGAGAGCTGGTGGGGGAACCGGTCCTCGAAACCAGCCAGCCCGACCCGGCGCAGCCAGTCGCGGGCCTTCGTATTGGCCGCGGACTTTGAGGTGCCGCGAAAGCGCGGTCCTAGTGCGACGTTGTCGAGCACCGTCTTCCACGGCAGGACCGCATCGGTCTGGAACATGAACGCAACTCCCGGGGTGATACCCGATACGTCCGCACCGTGGACTTTGACCGTTCCCAGCGACGGTCGTTCCAGTCCGGACACCAAGGTCAGCGTGGTCGACTTCCCACAGCCCGTCGGTCCGACGATCGCGCAGAACTCCCCGGCCACCACCCCTAGATTCAGGTCTTTCAGCGCCGTGTACGTTGCCCCGGACGGGGTCGTGAACCTTTTCGTGACCGCTCGTAGATCGATCGCCAGCGTCCCGGAATCGCTGTGCTGTGGTAGTCGCACTGTCGCTGGTCCTTCCTGACTATGAAAACGGCATCGCCGGCGCGGATCAGTGGGTGGCGTACCGGCTGTGTGGGAGGACAGTAGGAGTCTGGAAACGAGAGCGAAATAATTCAGAAAGTTGTGTGGCTATCCCGCGTTACTCGTCGTTCTGCTCGCAAAGCTCAGCGGCAGCGCCTTCTGGTGAGTTCAGTACGTTCTGCTCGGCTGCCACTTACCATGTGGGATGCCGCGCCGCCTCTTCCGGAACCGGCGTAACACGTTCCATGATCGACAGAGTGGAGGAACCTCGATGTGGCGCTCACGCACCCTGGCATCGCAGATCCTCATTGGCGTGCTGGGCATCCTCGTTGTCACGATCGCGTTAGGCGGCGCGCTCTACGTCGAGCTCACCCGCCGGTCACTCGATCGGCAGTACGAGACGCGCGCCGTCGACATCGCCGCGACGGTGGCACAGATCCCCGACGTCAGAGCAGCGGTGTTACGCCCCGATCCCCAACGCGTCATCCAAGGTCTGGCCAACCAGATCGGGCGGAGCACCGGCGCAGACTATGTTGTGGTCGCCGACCGGGCAGGTGTCCGTCTATCCCACCCGAACCCGGCACTGATCGGGCAGCGGCTCGAAGAACCCGTGGTCGCCCTGGACGGGCATACTCACGTCGGCATCGATCACGGCAGTCTGGGCCGCTCGGCCAACGGTAAGGCTCCTATCTTCGACTCGGACGGCGCCGCCATAGGTGAGGTCTCAGTCGGCATCCTGGAACGCAACGTGACGAGCCGGCTGCGGCACGAAGCTCTATTGATTCTCCTGTATTCGGCCCTCATCCTCGCACTCAGCACGGTTGCCTCGTGGGCGCTTGCCCGGACAATCAAGCGAATCACCTTCGGTCTGGAGCTGTCGGAAATCGCATCGCTGCTGCAGGAGCGCGAGGCAATGCTGCACGGCATCCGCGAGGGTGTGCTCGGTTTCGATGCCAACGGTTGCGTCAATCTGATCAACAACGAAGCTCGGCGGCTGCTGCGGATCACATCCACGGCAACCGGGCAGCACCTCGATGAGTTGGTGCCGCCCGGCCGGCTGCACGACATGCTCGCCGGCGACATCTCGGGCGCCGACCAGGTCGCCCTCACCGATGAATACCTACTTGTAGTCAACCGAATGCCAGTCCTACTGTCCGGGCGTGACGTCGGGTACGTGGTCACGCTACGCGACCGCACCGAGTTCGAGGCGCTGATCCGTGAGTTGCACGCGGTCACCGGCCTCACCGCGGCGCTCCGCGCCCAGGAACACGAGTTCGCAAACCGGCTACACGTCATCGCAGGCCTGCTTGAACTCTCCAAACCGGAGGAGGCAGCGAGCTATCTGGCCGAGATCTCCCAAACCACCCTTGGCCAAGGCGAGGAACTGCGAGCCCGAATCGCGCCGCCATCGATAGCCGCGCTGCTCACGGCCAAGGTGACGATCGCGGCCGAGCAGGACGTACAGGTGATCATCGATGACACATCGCACCTAGACCAGCCCGCCATGGATCCTCAAGTACTAATAACGATCATTGGAAATCTGATCAATAACGCGGTCGACGCGGTCGCGGGTGAACCCGGCCCCCGGCAAGTCGGCGTACATATCAGCGACGATGACGGCGAGGTGTTCATCAGGGTCACCGATACCGGACCCGGCGTCGTACCCGACACGATCGAGGAAATCTTCCAGGACGGCTACTCCACCAAAACCCCCCGCGGGGAGATACGCCGTGGCCTCGGGCTCGCCCTGATACATCGGCTCGTACACCGTACCGGCGGCTCCGTCACCGTATCCCCAGGGCCAGGCGCCCGGTTTGAAGTCCGATTACCCATCCCCGATTCAACCACCTCAACGCCAGGCCTCAGCACACGGGAGAACTCACGGTGATTCCCATCCTCGTCATCGACGACGACTACCGGGTCGCCAGCATTCACGCGGCCATCGTCGAACAGGTCCCAGGCTTTCACTGCGTCGGAGAAGCACACAGCGCGGCCGAGGCACGCACCGCGATTCGCGACTTCCAGCCCGAGCTACTCCTCCTCGACATCCACCTACCCGACGAGGATGGCCTGTCCCTGTTGCGCACTCTGAAAGCCACAGCCGGCAGGGTTCCCGACTGTATCGTCGTCACCGCAGCCCGTGACCTCCACGCCGTACGGACGGCAATGCACCTCGGCGCCGTATACTACCTCGTTAAACCGTTCGGAGTCGGACAATTACGTGATCAACTTCGGGCCTACCGCCGGTGGCGCGAGCAGCTCGAGAGCTCCGACCAGGCTGACCAGGAAACCGTCGACGCCCTTTACAACCTCCTGCGCGCTCCGACCGCACTCAACTCCTCTCCACCCAGCCAACTACCACCGACGATGGCGAAAATCCTCGATGCTGTCAGCGCAGCAGCTCAGCCGGTCAGCGCCACCCAAATTGCCCAACAGCTCGGTATGAGCCGCCCAACAGCCCAGCGCTACCTCGCTGACTTACAACGGCGTGGCCTAGTCGCACTCGATCTTGCCTACGGATCAACCGGGCGCCCCGTACACCGCTACCACCCAGCAGCCCCCGACCGCCGCCGAACAAGACCATAGCGTGGGCACGGGCCTGTAGAAATAACGGCGTAACTCCCCGAGAGTGAGGATGCGCCTTAAGTGACACGATGGTGGAGGTTCCGCCGGCCCACGAAGCCCCCCTGCCAGGCCAGCCCGCAGGCCGCCCGGCGGAGTGGGACCCCGGCGACGCACAGCTGGTACGTCTGCCGGCCGAACGCGCCCACGCGGACGGGATCAGCCTGGCCGGCGAAGGCGGCCTGCTGGCCCAGCTGACGAAGCTGGTACTCGAAGCCTGCCTGGAAGCCGAGAGGAGCGCCCACCTGGGCTACGACAAGCACGACCCGGCCGGCCGCGATGGCGGGAACTCCCGCAACGGGACCCGGACCAAGACGGTCCTGACCGAGATCGGCCCGGTCGCCATCGAGGTGCCGCGGGACCGGGCGGCCTCGTTCGCGCCGGTGACGGTCCCCAAACGGGTCCGCCGGCTGCGCGGGGTGGACGAAATGGTGATCTCGCTGGTGGCCCGTGGGATGACGACCGGGGACGTGCAGGCCCACCTGGGGCGAGGTCTAGTGCAGCGCCTCATTAGTTCGTTTGCGGTGTTTGGCTACGGTCCGTGGCCCCGTCAGGCGGCTTGGGCGAGGCTGTCGGGGCTGGGGTCGGGCGTGGGGTGGCGTTCGAGGTAGCGGGCGTGCTCGGCGTCGGCGTCGTAGCTCCAGCGGTAAGG
>NZ_CAKKTK010000083.1:17599-20436 GCF_920656135.1 Frankia sp. Cppng1_Ct_nod
GTAGCGGCGCGCCTTGGCCTAGATAGCCGGTCTTCTCGTCGATGCTGACCAGCACGGTTCCCGGCGGCGGGTCCAGGTAGAGGCGGCAGGCCGCGCCGGCCTGGGCCCAGAACGCCTGGTCGTCGGCGCGGTTGAGCCAGCCACGCACCCGGTGCGGTCGCACAGCCGCCTCGGTGCGCACGCGGCCGAGCGCGGCGAGGATGCGCTCACCGGCTGGAACCGGAGCCTGCCCGTGGTCGAGCCGGTCGAGGTAGTCATTCATGTCGGCGACCGGGCGGAACGGCCGCCCCGCCCGGTGCGCGGACCCTGGGTCGCTGACCCCGAGTCCCAGCAGCACCCGGGGACCGTAGGCCGCCGTCAGCCGGTGATGGCCGGTAGCCATCTCGGCAGCGTCGTGCTTCCAGATGCTGGCGACGCCGGTCGCGACGTTCGCGGTACCGGTGGCGCGCAGCAGCCGTTCGCTGTCGCCCACGATGTCGCCGCCGCCCAGGCCGGGAATCCACAGGGTTCCCCAGCCGAGTTCGTCGAGTTCGGCAGCCTGTTCGCTGATCTGGCCGGGGTCGGCCATCCGCAGCTCGAGGCTCCAGATCCCTGCTCGTCCCAGGTTCATGGCCCGTGCTCCCCTTCGATGGATGAGGCGGTGGGGTGCCAGGCTCAGATCTGGTTCATGCCGCCGTCGACGTCGAGGTTCGCCCCGGTGATGAAGCTGGCGCGGTCGGAGGCCAGGAACACCACGGCGTCGGCGATCTCCTCCGGGCGGCCCATCCGGCCGAGCGGGACCTGGGTGGCCAGAAATCCCTTGAGCTGCGCGGCCTGCTCGTCGTCCGGGGCCAGGCCGGTGATTCCGGGGGTGTCGATCGGGCCGGGGGTGACGGCGTTGACCCGGATGCCGCGGCCCTTGAGCTCGTTGGCCCAGGTACGGGTGAAGGAGCGGACGGCGGCCTTGGACGCGGCGTAGACGCCGAATGCCTCGGTGCCGGTGGTCGCGGTCGTGGACGCGGGCAGGATTACCGAGGCGCCGTCGTTGAGCAGCGGCAGCGCCTTCTTCACCGTGAACAGCAGCCCACGGACGTTGATGCCGAACGTCTGGTCGAAGTGCTCCTCGGTAACCTGCTCCAGCGTCGAGAACGAGCCGCCGCCGGCGTTGGCGAACAGCACGTCCACCCGTCGGCCCGCGCCGCGCACCGCGTCGTAGAGCCGATCCAGGTCAGCCAGGTCCGAGACGTCGCCCTGCACGCCGGTCGCGTTCGCGCCGATCGCCTCGACCGCCGCGTCCAGCTCCGGCTTGCGCCGTCCGGTGACGAACACGTGCGCGCCCTCGTCGGCCAGACGGCGGGCGACCGCCAGCCCGATGCCGGTCGTACCGCCGGTGACGATGGCCGTCTTGCCGTCGAACTGTCCCATGATCTTGTCCCGTCTGTGCGTGCTGGGATGCCGGTACAGGCCGCTTCACCGGCGACTATTTCTGTACCGATCGGTTCTGAAGGAAACCGTAGCACGCCTGGGGCGACTTATGTACCGCTCGGTCTGGAACGGGTACCGTGGGGGGGATGAGCACCACCGAACGCGCCATCGGCCGCCCACGCGCCTTCGACACCTACCAGGCTCTGGAACGGGCACTGGAGGTCTTCTGGCGCCAGGGATACGAAGGCGCCTCACTGGCCGACCTCACCGAAGCCATGGGCATCACCCGCACCAGCATGTACGCGGCCTTCGGCAACAAGGAGGACCTGTTCCGCAAGGCCCTGGACCGCTACACCAGCGGCCCGGCCGGCTACGTCGCCCGAGCCCTGGAGGAGCCGACCGCACGAGGCGCCGCGGAACACATCCTCAACGGCGCCGCCCTGGCCACCACCACCCCCGAACACCCGGTCGGATGCCTCGGCGTCCAGGGAGCCCTGGCCACCGGCGGACTCGGCGACACGGCCCGCCAGGCACTGATCGAATGGCGCCGCACCGGCGAGGCCGCCATCCGCGACCGCTTCGCCCGCGCCGTGGCCGAAGGCGACCTACCTACGGACGCCGACGCCGAGGCCCTGGCCCGCTACGTCGCCACCTTCGCCTACGGGATCTCCGTCCAGGCCGCCACCGGCGTACTCCGAGAAGACCTCCGCGCGATGGTCGACACCGCCCTGGCCTCGTTCCCCAGCCACGGCCATGCCCCGAAATCCTCAACCTCCTGAGGGCTGCTCGTGACCACCCTCGAACCTGCGAAGGTTTTCAGGGCTCATCCAACGGCTCATCGAGCGTATGCCTAGCCGCGGCAGGTTCTAGCCTTCTTGTGACCCACCGTCACAAAGAGTTCTGTTGCGTTGAGCCGGTTCGGGACATGGCGCTGGCGGCTGGTGCCTGGTCAGATCGCCAGGGCGAGGTCGGTGAACGCGACCGCGAGTCGGCGACAGGGGACCTTGTTGCTGGCATACCGGGCATCGACGTGATGGGCCGCGGGTAGCCACTCGCCCGAGGACCCGCGGATAGGAGGCGCCCCCGGTCGGCGGTCACCTCGGCCGGGCGGCGGCCGTGCGGCAGCGCCCGGGTGAACAACCGGCGGGCCGCGGCGAGATCGCGTTTCTCGGCGGCGAGCACGTCGATGACCCGGCCGAAACTGGTCGATCGCCCGGTAGAAGTAGGTCCAGCGGCCCGCGACCTTGACGTAGGTCTCCTCGACGAACCACCTGCAACCCGGACCGTGGCGACACGGCCGGGCGGCGTCGATCAGCCAAGGAGTGAACCGCCCCACCCAGCGGTGAGTGGGGTAAACGTGGGGGAACGTCTCACCGAGGATCAACCGCCGCGCCGATCTGCGTCCCTACCTACCGCTGTTCTAGGCCGTCGTT
>NZ_CAKKTK010000084.1:0-19613 GCF_920656135.1 Frankia sp. Cppng1_Ct_nod
GGCCTTGACATCGCCAAGGCCATCAGGTGTGTACTCGCTGCGCCGCGTGACATTGTCCACAACCAGGTGTTCAATGTCGGCGACAGTGCGCAGAACTACCAGATCAAGGAGATCGCGAACACTGTCGCGAGCGTGTTCACGGACTGTCAGCTGAGTTTCGGTGACAGCGGTGGTGACAACCGTAGTTACCGGGTCGACTTCGAAAAGATCAGTTCCTGTCTGCCCGGCTTCTCCTGCGACTGGGACGCCGTAGCGGGGGCGCAACAGCTCCACGACGTCTTCTCGCGCATCCGCCTCACGAGCGAGACGTTCACCGGCCGGGGACATACCCGGCTCAAGCAGCTCCAGTATCTGATCGAGACCGGTCAGCTCGACGCCGATCTTTTCTGGACATACTGATGACCGGGACACCCCGATGATCATAAAACCGGTCGGGCCGGCCGGGGTGTTCGTGGTGGATGTGGAGCCGATCACCGACGACCGTGGTCTGTTCGCCCGGACATTTTGCGAACGGGAGTTCACCGCGGCCGGTCTCACGCCGACGGTCGCCCAGTGCAGTGTCGCCTTCAACCACACCGCCGGGACGATCCGCGGGATGCACTGGGCCGACCGGCCCGTGCGCGAGACCAAACTCGTGCGCTGCACCCGCGGAGCCATCCTCGACGTCGTGGTGGACGTCCGTCCCGGGTCCGCAACGTATCTGCGGCACATCGCGGTGGAGCTGACCGCGGACAACCGCAGGGCACTTTTCATCCCGGCCGGTGTGGCACACGGCTATCAGACGCTTCTCGACGCCAGCGAGGCGACATATCAGATGAACGTGCCCTTCGAGCCCGGGCACGACCGGGGTGTGCGTTACGACGACCCACGGTTGGGGATCCGCTGGCCGCTGCCGGTCACCGTCGTATCCGGCAGGGACCGGGCCTGGCCGCTGCTCACCGATCAGCCCGTTGCCGCCGGCTGACTGATTACTCACAGCCTCTTTTCCGGGCGGGGGGAGCGAACAGGCACCTATCATGAAGCACTGACCAGGATTTACCCGGGTTGCTATTCGCCCGGTGGTGACAACTGTCACCCGCGGCAGCCAGCGCGTTGTTGGCGTGGGCATCATGTCCATCCCGCGAATGTCACGACAATCTGGCCGGATATCCGTCCGGTACCTGTAGCCGCGGTGGGACGCGGCAGGCATCCATGAATTTCGATCAGGGCCAGGTGCCGATCAGAATCAGGGAGGGGACCGTATGTCAACCGAGTATGTCGGCCAGTCGCACACCCACGCGGAGGTCACGGCCGCACCGGTCGGGTCCTGCCGCTCCTGTGGTGGGCCGCAGCCGCGTCCGTTCCTGTCCCTCGGGCGTACTCCGATCGCCAACCGGCTGCTGCGTCCGGACGACCTCGCCGAGCACGAGCCCGTCTTCCCCCTCGAGGTCGGGTTCTGCGAGTCGTGCACCCTGGTCCAGCTCACCCATGCCCTGCCGGCGGAGGAAATCTTCGACGCCGACTATCCGTACTTCTCGTCGTTCAGCGACATGCTCTGCCGGCATGCCGAAAAGCATGTGACCGAGCTGATGATCAGTCGTGACCTCGGTCCCGACAGCCTTGTCGTGGAGATCGCGAGCAACGACGGCTACCTGCTGCGGGCGTTTGTCGAGCGGGGGATTCCGGTGCTCGGTATCGAACCGTCGCCGGGCCCCGCGGCCGCGGCCCGAGCCGCGGGTGTGCCGACCCGCGAGGACTTCTTCAACGCCGACCTTGCCCGATCACTGGTGGCCGAGGGGCTGCGCGCGGACGTCATCATCGCGAACAACGTGATGGCACACGTCCCCGACCTGAACAGCTTCGTCGAGGGTATGTCGATCCTGGTCGCCGACGACGGAATCATCACCGTGGAGAATCCGGGGGTCGGGGCACTGCTCGAGCACACCGAGTTCGACACCGTCTACCACGAGCACTTCTGTTACTTCTCCACCATTGCTGTGGACGCCCTGATGCGTCGCCATGGCCTGCACCTCGCCGGGGTCGAGGAGTTTCCCGAGCTTCAGGGTGGCACCCTGCGCTGGAACCTGCAGCACGCCGCGGTCGACTCGCCGCAGGTCCGGGAGCGGCTTGACCGTGAGCGAGCCGCGGGTCTTGACACCTTCGACCGCTACGCGAGTTTCGGTGACGACGTGCGTGAGCTGCAGGCCGAACTGGTGACCCTGCTGCGTGAGCTGCGGGAGCACGGGCGGACGGTGGCTGCCTACGGTGCCGCGGCGAAGGGCGCGACGCTGTTGAACTCCAGCGGCATCACCACCGACCTCGTGCAGTACGTGGTCGACCGCAACGTACACAAGCAGGGCAAGTACATCCCGGGTGCGCGCACGCCCATCCTCGACCCCGCTGTCCTGGCGCAACGCCAGCCGGACTACCTGCTTCTTCTCGCCTGGAACGTCAGAGAGGAGATCATGGCCCAGCAGTCCACGTTCGCCCGGCGCGGCGGCAAGTTCATCGTGCCGGTTCCCCGACCGGTCGTGTGCGCAGGCCCGCTGATGGCGTGACCGGCCGTGGCGAGCGGCGGGCCGGTGCCGCGTCCAGCAGGTCCAAGGCCAGCTGGACCCTTGTCGACCAGGTTGTCTCCAGCGGTACCAACGCGGTCATCTCGTTCATGGTGGCCAGGGCTGTATCGGCTGACGAGTTCGGCGCGTTCGCGATTGCATTCACGCTCTTCGCCCTGACCGTGGGTTTCTCCCGAGCCGCCGCCACGTCGCCGATGGGTATGAAGTTCTCCGGCGCCGCCCCACGGGCCTTCCGGTCGGCCGGCGCTGCGGCCACCGGCACCGCCATGGTGCTCGGCCTCACAGCAGGTGGGTGCCTGGTCCTGCTCGGCACAGCCCTGGGCGGTACCGTGGGTGATCCAATGGTTGCAATGGGCGTGGTCATGCCCGGTCTGCTGCTGCAGGACGCGTGGCGGTACGTGTTCTTCGCCGAGGGGTTTCCCGCGAAGGCCGCCGTGAACGACGCGCTCTGGGCCGTGATCCAACTTGGTGGCGTGTTCCTCCTGCTTGACCGTGATGTCCGGACAGCCGCGCCGTTCGTGATCGCCTGGGGTGGGGCGGCGGCCGTGGCCGCCCTGTTCGGCATCGCCCAGTCCGGTTTCCGGCCGGCCCCGGGAAGGGCCCGTGAGTGGATCGAGGAGCATCGGGAGGCGGCCGGCTACATGAGTGCCGAGTACGTCGCAGTCCAAGGTGCCCAGCAGGGATCGATGCTGCTCATCGGCATGCTCGGCACCGAGGCGGCGGTCGGTGCGCTGCGCGGCGTCCAGACCCTGCTCGGCCCCGCCACCATCCTCGCGGTCGGGGTCGTCGGTTTCGCGATCCCCGAGTTCTCCCGCCGCGGGGATATGTCCGCCCATGCCCGCATCCGGACCGCGGCGGTGCTTTCATCCCTGATCGTCGGCGCCGGGGTACTGTGGGGCGCCTTCTTCCTCATCCTCCCCGACAGTGTCGGTGTCGCCCTGCTCGGTGACACTTGGGCGCAGACCCGTGGCATTCTCGGGCTGACGATCGTCCAGCAGGCGGGTGCGGCGGCCACGGTTGGCCCCGCCTGCATGTTGTACGCTCTCGGCCAGGCAAGGCGGACCTTTCGCGCCCACTCCACACTGGCGCCCGCTCTGCTTGTCTTCCCGATCATCGGCCTGCAGCTCGCGGGCATCCGTGGAACCGTGACGGGGTACATCGTCGCGTTCTGGATGACGGTGCCGTTGTGGTTCCTGTTGCTGCGTCGTGCCGCGTATGACGCGGAGAGGAACCACGTCCCCGAAGATCTGAAAATGGTGGGTTCCGAGGTGGTCATGCGGTGAAGTTGCACGTCGTCCACCGATCCGTCGGCAGCGAGAACCGCAAGGACCGACCAGCCTTCTACAGCAAGTCCCTGGCTCTGGCATCGCTGTTACGCGCTGTGGACAACCTCGACATCGAGGCCGAACTCGTCTTTGTCAACGACGGCGAGGTGCCCGCGGACCGCCTCGAGATGATGGAGAAAGCCGGCGAGGTCCTCACCGTCCGCTGTGGCAGCAACCGGTCGTCGTACCGCCGGGTTCTCCGACTGCCCCGGGACCGACGCTGGTCGCCCGCGGATCTCGTGTGGTTCTCCGAGGACGACTATCTGTACACCGCGGCAAGCCTGCGTCACCTGATCCTGGCCGCGGACGAGCTGGATCATGCCGACTACTTCACGCTTTACAGCATGCTGCGTTTCGACCGGGCGGCCACCCGGCGCTCGCCGTTGATCGGCCCGCGTGCGCGGGCCGACGGCGATCCCGAGGCGGTGCGCCTGGATACGGTGCGCTGGTACCGGGCGGTGAGTTCCACCAGCACCTTCGGCGCGCGCGTCCGGGTTCTGCTCGCGGACGAGTGGCTGCTACGCACGGCACCGTTCGTCGGTGGTGCCTGGGACCACGCCAGCTGTCTGGCCTACCAGGGCTATCGGCCGTTCTCCCTGCGGGAGATCGCCGGACAGGCCCGGCAACCGGGGCTGTCGGGGCTGTCGAGGGCGGCGGCCCGGCGGATCGCGCTCGTCGGTGCGCGCACCGCTGCCAACGCCGTCGCGCTGGCACGGCCCGAGAGCGCGCGGCGAACCCTGGTGGCACCTGATCCGGATCTTGTCACTCACATGGAGGAGGGTCTCCTCGCGCCGGGCACCGACTGGGCCGCTCTGGCCACCGCTCTGGCCACCGGAGCGGATGCCACCGGGATCGGGTGGGACGGATGAATCCGTCCGTGCGTCCGTATTGCCGGATTGGTGCTGCTCGGTTGCGACCGTACGCAACCGGCTATGCTCCTGATTCGGTTCTGTCGGCTTGAGATATGTTATGCGGCCGTTGCGCCGCGGACTTCCTGGGAGGGGCGCGATGTTTCCGCAGCACGGGTCGCGCAAGGATGCCCGAGCCCTTCGTTTCCTGATGACCTCTCATGGGTCGAGCGGAGAGTTCCGGTGAGCCCGGCTGCCCAGCCGTCCCCCGACCGGAGTGTTCCAGGAGTGTCGCTGCTGCGGGTTCTGGGGCGTCGGTGGCTGGCGATCGTCATCACGGTCATTGTCGGCCTGGCAATCGGACTCATCCTCGCCAAACGCCAGACCCCCCAGTTCGAGGCCACCGCCCGGGTGTTCCTCAGCACCTCTGACACGGCGCTCGGTGGCGGCTCGGTCGATGCCACCCGGGTCGTCCAGACCCAGGCACAGTTCGCAGACTCCACCGCGGCCCTGGATCTGATCGCCAAACAGCTCGACGTGCCGCGCAGCTACGTGGCTCAGCGGTTGAAGGTCACTCCGTCCGACGAGGGTTACTTCTTCACGATCCTGGGCCGGGACAGTACCGAGGTGAAGTCGGTGCAGCTGGTCCAGAGCACCGAGGCCGCCTACCAGCAGCTTCTGTCCCAGTACGGGGCGGACAACAGCGGAACCGCCGAGCGTCTGACCAGGCTGCGCGACACGACCGCCCAGAATCTCCAGCGGCTGCAGGCCCAGGTCGCCGCATCCCCCCGGACCGAGGACCCGGCGCTCGCCAGCCAGATCAGCAACCTCAACGCGCAGATCGCCGACCTGAACCGGCGAATCCCCGAGGCTCAGGTGAACGCCGCGCTGAGCGCCGGTTCGGTAACCCTCGCGGAGGCTCCGCGCTCGGACGGCCAGGTCGGGCCGCACCTGTTCCGCAACGCGCTCGTCGGCGCGCTGGTCGGGTTCTTCCTGGCCGCGGCCGGGGTGTGGTGCATGTATCTGCGCCGGCCGACAGTTCTGGACGGGCGTGCCGCGGCCAACACCCTGAATGCTCCGCTGATCGCGAAGGTTCCCGGTGGACGGGGCATCGACCTGCCGACCGAGACCCTTGTCTCCGCCATGGCCGCGGTGTTGTCGCCAACCGTGAAGGTCGTGGCCCTCGCCCCGGCCGCCCCGGGCGATCTCGGCAGGGACCTGGTGGTGGCCGTGGCCGCCAACTGGTCGGACGATCAGGGGGTCGTCCTGATCCTGGATGCATCCCCGCAGCCGGACGTCCGTGCGGCGGTGGAACAGCTGCCCCGGCCCGTCTCCGGTGAGCTGCCTCGATGGGCACACGAACCGACCTGTCTCGCGCGTTCGTCGGGAACCGGGCGTGGACATCTGCTGTACAACCGGGTCGCGCCGGCCCGGGCGGCCCGGCCCGGTGGTCTCGCGCCCATCCTCGCAGACCGGGCTCCCGTGGTCGACCTCGTGATCCTGTTGACTCCGGCGCTCAGCGAGCTCCCGATGACGGCGGCGTCCGCCATGCAGTCGGACGCCATCATCGTTGTCGCGTCCGGTGAAACCCCGATCAGGGAGTTGGCGGAGGTCCCGCGGGACTGGCCGGTGCTGTGCGAGCGGATTGTGGGCGTGGTGTACGACGGGCGTCCGCCCATCCGCCGCTCCGCAGCGGGTGGGCCCGGCACCGGTGCTGGCGCCGGCGGTGCTGTCGCTCCGACGTCCGGGCCGGTCCTGGCCGCCACACGCGACCGGGACGCCGAAACGCAGACCACGGACCGCTACGTCCGTCCCACCGGCAGGCACTGACGGGCTTGCCGGGGCGGTGAACCCGCCACCCGGCGGTCGTCACGGTCGTGCAGGCCGTTCGCGTCCCTGGAGTACCAGGTGAGCAGCAGCAGTCCCAGGTAGACGACGACAGGGTTCAGCAGGCTGCTGGACAACACCGTGTAGAAGACCAGCATCGCTCCGGACAGGACGAATGACGGGGAGCCGCGGACAAAGGCCGGCCCGACGAGGAACAGGAAGCACCCGCCGCCGACCAGCCCGTACTCAAGGACGAGTTTGGGCAGCATGGCGTAGTTCAACGGCTTGCCGGTGCCGTGCCGGAACCGCTGCGCGTCCCGGTCGGACCAGCCAGGGCCGGCGCCGAAGAGGACGGTCGTCGGGTCGCCGCCGAGGCGGTCGAAGGTCCGTGTGTAGGGCTCGACAAAGCGCAGGCTGCCGCTGGAACCGTGTGCGGACGCCTCGGTCGCGCGCGCGGTGAAGATGCCTGCGGCCGGGGTGAAGCTCACGACGGTGACCACCAGGGCGATGCCGGCCAGCGCCGTGACCGCGAAGCGGAGTCCCTTGTGGACGGCGAGCAGTAACAGAGCCGCGCCGAGCAGGACCACGCCCGTACCCGACACCGTGACGAGGACCGCGACCACCAGCAGCAGCAGTCGCCACCATGCGGCGTCGCGCAGCATCGACACGACCAGGCCGACAGCGAGGAACTGTGAGCAGAAGGACGGCTCCAGGCAGACGAAGCCGTTCGCCTTGTACAGGGCGGAGCCGTACCGCACCGGATATGAGGTGTTGAAGTTGCGCATGAGCAGGTTGTGCGGGACGACGTCGGCGAGGAGGTCGCTGTAGCGCCATCCGACGAGCTGAAGGCCGAACTGCGCCACGCCGAGTCCGGCCAGCGCGACCGTCATGAGCGAGAACCGGTCGAGGATCCGTGGAAGCAGGGCCGAGGACGTCGCCGCGTGCAGCCCGAAGCAGAACGGCGCGTAGGTCACCACCAGCAGCAGCAGCGAGGTCAGTGAGTTGTCGGGGAGGTCCCGGCTGAACGCGACCAGTGCCGAGCCGGTGCAGGCCGCCATGGCGACCAGGTAGGCCCTGGTGCGACCGACGTTGACCTCAAGGCCGCGGTGCAGCAGCAGTACCGCTGTGCCGAGCAGGACCACCGGCAGCATGACGGGTACCTGTGCGGCGCCCACCGGTACAGCCAGTCGTTGGAGGAACACCTCGCCGAAAAGCAGAAGTGTCAGCACCCGCAGGGCCTGACGGTCGGCCGCGGTGACGGTCGCGGTGTCGTCCGGCTCGGAGATCACCCAGGTTCGTGGGATGCGCATCGTCAGAGCTGTCGTCAATGGTCACCGCCTGCTGTGGAGGTGCATGGTCCTGTACCCGCCGACGGCATGCGGCGGGCGGCCGGTTCATCGCAGGTTGTCCCGCGAACCCTCGTCGTCCTCATCCGGGCAGGTCAGTAGCCCGACGCCGGCGAGGGCGTCCGCGGCACCCGCGACCGTGTCGAACGGCAGATCCGCACGTTCGGCGATGTCGAACAGGCTGTGTGCGCCGTCGGCGAGGTTGAGCACCCACAGCAGTCCCATCTCGACGGCCCGGCGGTCCATGGTGGCGCCGATCGAGCGGTACAGACCGCGCCGTCCGAGCTGTGGCTCCCCGAACGGGGAGGTGTTCGTCCAGGTCCGGTCCTGTTCGCAGATCTCGATCATGCGTAGCAGGATCCCGAAGGAGTCCCCGAGGTTTCCCGCCGTCACGAAGTCCAGGTTGTCGGCGGACGTGTGGTACTCGGGGTACTCGCCGTGCTGGCTGCGGCCGAACCGGCCGACCGGCAGGTCGTAGCCGGGGGAGCAGAACTGGCGCTCGTCATACCCGTACGGCGAGAAATCCACGACGTGGTGTGGCCGACCGGTTTCGATCAGTGCTGTCACCGCGGCCCGGTCGATGTCGGCGTCACCGCGCCGGCTGCGTTTGTAGGTCGGCTGTCCGCGGTCGCCGAGTCCGGTCAGCACAAGGCCGTGCCGGACGCGGCCGACGGTGTCGCCATGGCGGGCGAGCCACGTGATGGAGCCGATCGTTCCGGGGATGAACAGGAACCGGTAGGTGAACCGTCGTCGCCGCTGCGCGAGCGTCCGGGCGAGCAGTATGGCGGTCGCCATGCCCGAGGCGTTGTCGTTCGCCATTCCCGGATGGCAGATGTGGGTACTGACCAGGAACTCCCGTGAACTCACGCCGGGCAGGACGATCTCGGCATACGTCAATGACCCGTCGGTGAGGCTGGTGTCGATGTACACCTCGTACTCCCCGTCGCCGAACTTCCCGGCGGCCAGCTCGCCGAGTTGCCGGTCGGAAAGGCAGAAGCCCCAGGTCTCGGTGTAGTAGGAGGTCCGGTACGGCACCCAGTCGGGCCGGTCCGGCATCGTGTGCAGGTGCGGTCGAAGGCCGCGCAGGGACAGCCGGGTATGGGTCGGCATGCTGTAGCCCAGCAGGTGCAGCGGATTGTCCGCGATGTCGAGAACGCGGCGGCCGTCCGGGCCGGCCAACCAGGCCGCCCGCACATTCCACTCCTTCGGCACCGTCCAGTCGAGCACCGGTGTGCCGGTGGCGACCTCGTCCAGGGCGAAGGGGATGTCCGGCCCCAGTGCGTCACGGACCGCAGCCAGCGTCCGGCGGACCCCGTCACCGGTGATGCTGCGCATCGGTGGGGTGAGCTCGGCGGTGAGCTCGTACAGCCACTTTCCGGCGTCCGGTGTTCCGTTGTTCATCGTCTCCGGCACTAGTCCGCCCAGACGTGCCAGGGCGCGGTGCCCGCGTCCCAGAGCTGGTTGAGATCCGTCCAGTCCCGGAAGGTGTCCATTCCCATCCAGAACCCCTCATGCGGGTGCAGGGTGAGCTGGCCGTCGCGCGCCAGCTGCTGAAGCGGATGACGTTCGAGGAGCAGCGCGGGATCGTCGTCGAGGTACTTGTCGATGAACTCCCGTTCGAAGACGAAGTACCCGCCGCTGACCCAGCCGGATGTGGGTGGCTTCTCCGCGAACCGCTTCACGTGGTCGCCGTCGGTCGCGAGTTCGCCGTAGCGGCTGGATGGCCGGACGCCGGTGACCGTACCGATCCGGCCGGCCCGCTTGTGGTCGGCGAGCACCGACCCGATATCGATCGTACCGACACCGTCACCATAGGTGACCATGAACCTCGGTCCGGACAGATAGTCGCTCACCCGGGCCAACCGTGCTCCGGTACCGGTGAGCAGTCCTGTCTCGGCGAAGGTGACTTCCCAGTCCTCGTTACCGGCTGTGTTGTGGAAATTCGGTTGATGATCGTCGGTAAGGTGAAGGGTGAAGTCCGCCACCTGTTCGCGGTAGTTGAGAAAATAGCTCTTGATGGAGTCGCTCTTGTATCCAAGGCACAGGATGAAACGCCTGAATCCATAGTGGCCGTAGGTCTTCATGATATGCCAGAGAATCGGCTTGCCGCCGATGTCGACCAGGGGCTTGGGGAGTTTCTCGCTTGCTTCGCGCAGCCGGGTTCCCATACCGCCGCACAGGATGACGACCGGGATGTCCGGCGGGCACGGAACTATGACCTCCTGAGCCTGCTCCATGGCGGCCGGTGAATTTTTGAACGCCACTTCACTCCATTTCTCCCGTGATTCGGCCCGTTTGGTGGCCCGGGTGGATGAATGCGCCACGGTTCCGCTCCGTGGCAAGCCAGTTTCGCGAGCGAAGCTCTCCCGGAGCCCGGCCCGCACCGGTCATGGCTGGTACCCCAGGTGGGGATCAGGTGGGACACCAGGTGTCCGTCCACGTGTGACGCACGCAACGGTACGGTACCGCCCCCGCGACCCGGACCGGTCTCCACCTGCGGAAACGGCGGTCTTCGGGTGGATTTTCCGGGGGCCGAGCATTGCCGGGATGCGCCGGTGCTCTCGGTTTCAACCAGGATGTGCGTACTCTGCCGCATCCTTTTCGTTACAGTTCACGAAGAAATCGATGGTCGTATTAATTTTGTGTTAACCGTCCTGGGACTGTTCGCGGGGGTGAACGGGTGCGGCAGCGTGGTCTCGGCCGGATCGGCGTCTCGCGTCGAGGTCGACCGCTGTTGCGCGCCGGCCGGGCGAAGCGGCGTGTTCCGCCTGCCATCATGGTCATCTTCGTGGTGGTCCTCGCGGTGACCGCCTGGGAGTCGACCCCGGCCGGCTCGAAGCGCGCGACGAACACCGTGTCCGGGGGCCTCAGCCCGGTCGCTCCGGTCGCTCCGGTCGCTCCGGTCGCTCCGGTCGCTCCGGTCGCTCCGGTCGCTCCGGTCGCTCCGGGGTCGGCAAAGGCCGACCCGGCGCCGGGGACCGGGACGGCGGCGCCGGGCGCGCCATCCTCGGCGGTGCCCGTGGTATCGGTCCCGCGGGTCGCTCCGGCCATTCACTCCGGCCGGTTCGCGAGTGGTGTGGCGGCCGGGACGCTCGCCGAGGCGAACGGGTGGGCGGCATTCCGGGGCCGGGCCAACGATGTGATCGTCACCTATACCGACCGCTCGAGCTGGCAGACGATCACCCATCCGTGGATGGGGACCGACCGCAGCCACTTCGCCGGCTTTCCGGGCACCTGGGTGATCAGCCAGCCGCTGTTCCCGCAGTCCGGGCCGGAAACGGGCAATCTCACGGACTGTGCCGCGGGTGCGTACGACGACCATTGGCGCGACTTCGGTCGCTGGCTCGTCGCCCGCGGACGGGGTAGCTCGTTCATCCGGTTGGGATGGGGCTTCAACGGCGCGCGGTTCCCGTGGGCCGCGTTCGATCCGCCGTCGTGGATCAGATGCTTTCGTGGCGTCGCATCCGCGATCCGCCGGACGGCTCCCCAGGCCCGCATCGACTGGAACTTCGACGCCCACGGTTCCATCGCTGTGGGTAGCGCCTTCGACCTGTATCCCGGTGACGCCTACGTCGATGTCATCGGCGTGGACGCCTACGACCAGGGCCCGCCGAGTCCCGATCCGGCATCGTTCGACACGCAGTGCAACGGTACCGACGGGTTGTGTCAGGCGATCGCCTTCGCCCGGTTGCACGACAAGCTGTTCTCGGTCCCGGAATGGGGCGTAGCCGCCCGGGACGGTTCCAGGGCCGGGCCGTCCGGTGCGGCGGGGGGCGACAACCCGGTGTTCGTCGCCAAGATGCGCGAGGTGTTCATCGCGAATGCGGACGTACTTGCCTACGAGGCCTATTCCAACGACGACCGGCCCGGCGACGTCCGGTCCGCCCTGATCAATCCGTCGGTCAACCCCATGGCCGCACGCGAGTACCAGCAGCTCTGGTCGAGTTGAGCCGAGTTGAACCGAGCCGAGTTGACCGGTGGGCCGTCCGGGTAGGTGGGTCGGTGGCGGGGGCCTGGCGTGTGCTGCGGGCAGCACCTTCGGGGTGGCCGAACCCCCGGCGGGTAAGGTGGGCATAACGCCTCGCGTGCCGGCGCCTGAGAGCTGTTCTGTGGGGACTCCTCCGGTAGACGGGGAGCGACCGGGTTCGCGACGTCATGTCCGTCTGTAGTTTGCGCCGTTCTCCGAGAGGCTCGGGACGTTTCTATGACCCTCGCCCCGCTGTTGGACGCACTCACCACCAGCCCGGGAGCTGATCCGGCGCTGGCCCGCGCGGTCGCCTCGGTCGGTGAGCTCCGGCTCGACCTGTCGGCGCCGACGGCCCTGCGTCCGCTTGCCGCCGCGGCGATCGCGGTCCGGGCCGGGCGCACGGTGCTGGCCGTCACCGCGACTGGACGGGAGGCGGATGACCTTGCCGCCGCGCTGTCGAGCCTGATCGATCCGGCCACGGTCGCGGTGTTCCCGAGCTGGGAGACCCTGCCGCACGAACGGCTGTCCCCGCGCGCCGACACGGTTGGCCTGCGTCTCGCCGTGCTGCGGCGGCTCGCCCACCCCGACAGCACCGGCCAGCCACCGCTGTCGGTGGTGGTCGCACCGGTGCGGGCGGTGCTCCAGCCGCAGGTCGCCGGTCTCGGCGACCTGGAACCGGTCAGCCTGCGGGTCGGTGACACCGCTGATCTCGGCGAGGTCGTGGAAAGGCTGGTGGGTGTCGCCTACCACCGGGTCGACCTGGTGGAGCGGCGTGGCGAGATCGCCGTCCGTGGCGGCATCCTCGACGTCTTCCCACCCACTGAGGAACACCCGCTGCGGGTTGAGTTCTTCGGCGACGAGGTCGAGGACATCCGGCCGTTCTCGGTCGCGGACCAGCGGGCGTTGACCGAACCCGGCGGTGCCGACGGATCTGGCGAGGGCGCTGACGGCGCCGGTCACCGCCTGTTCGCGCCGCCGTGCCGGGAACTGCTGCTCACCGCGGAGGTCCGGACCCGGGCCCGTGAGCTGGCGCAGAAGCATCCCGAGATCCTCGACATGCTCGACAAGATCGCGGATGGCACTCCCGTGGACGGCATGGAGGCCCTCGCCCCGGTGCTGTCCGACGAGATGGTGCTGATGCTCGACGAGTTGCCGGCCGGTACGCATGTACTGGTCTGCGACCCGGAGCGGGTCCGGGCCCGCGCCGCCGAACTGGTCCGCACCAGCCAGGAGTTCCTGGAGGCGTCGTGGAGCACGGCCGCGTTGGGTGGCAGTGCCCCGATCGACCTCGGCGCCGCTGCCTACCGCTCGATCGCGCAGGTCCGGGAGCGTGCCGCCGAGATCGGCCTGCCATGGTGGACGGTCGGTCCGTTCAGCGCCGGCACCGCCGCGGGTACCGACTCCGCCGACGGCGGCCGGGTGGACGGCGTGGCCGGTGAGGAGGACCTCGACGAGAACTCGGTGGTCTCCGGTCTGCGTCCGGCCCCTGCCTACCACGGGGACACCGCGCGGGCTCTCGGGGATATCAAGGGCTGGCTGGCCGATTCCTGGCGGGTCCTGCTGGTCACGGAAGGTCATGGGCCGGCGCAGCGACTGGTCGAACTGCTGCGGGATGCGGACCTGGGCGCCCGCCTTGTGGATGACGCAGACCTTGCCCGCGGTGTCGTCACGGTCACCTGCGGCCAGCTCGGGACGGGTTTCACCAGCGACCTGCTGGGGATCGCGGTCCTGACCGAGACCGATCTCGCCGGCCAGCGCGGCGTCACCACCCGGGACATGCGCGGGATGCCGCACCGGCGCAGAAAGGGCATCGACCCGCTGGCGTTGCGTCCCGGTGACCTGGTCGTCCACGAAGCACACGGGGTCGGCCGTTACATCGAGATGGTCACCCGTACCGTTGCCGGCGCCACCCGGGAGTATCTCGTCCTGGAGTACGCCCGGGGTGATCGCCTCTACGTCCCGACCGACCAGCTCGAGCAGGTAACCCGGTATGTCGGTGGTGAAGGGCCGAGCCTCGACCGGATCGGCGGCGCCGACTGGGCGAAGCGCAAGGGCCGGGCCCGCAAGGCCGTCAAGGAGATCGCCGGCGAGCTGATCCGCCTGTACAGCGCGCGGATGGCCGCGCCGGGGTATGCCTACGGGCCGGACACCCCGTGGCAGCGCGAGCTGGAGGACGCCTTCCCGTTCCGGGAGACCCCCGACCAGCTCTCGGCCATCGAGGAGGTCAAGGCCGACATGCGCAAGCCCGTCCCCATGGACCGGGTCATCTGCGGGGACGTCGGCTACGGCAAGACCGAGATCGCGGTGCGCGCCGCGTTCAAAGCGGTCCAGGACGGAAAGCAGGTCGCCGTCCTGGTACCGACGACCCTGCTCGTCCAGCAGCATCTGCAGACGTTCTCCGAACGGTACGCGGCGTTCCCCGTGACCGTGAAGGCGATGTCGCGGTTCAATTCCGCGTCCGAGCAGAAGGCCGTGCTGGACGGGCTTGCCGGCGGCGCCGTCGACGTGGTGATCGGAACACACCGGCTGTTGTCGTCCGCGTCGGCCTTCAAGGATCTCGGACTGGTCATCGTCGACGAGGAGCAACGGTTCGGCGTCGAACACAAGGAATACCTCAAGAAGATGCGGACCGCGGTGGATGTGCTCACGATGAGCGCCACCCCGATCCCGCGGACGCTGGAAATGTCGATTACCGGCATCCGGGAGCTGTCGACCATCGACACCCCGCCGGAGGAACGGCACCCCGTGCTGACCTTCGTCGGCCCGAGCGACAATCGGCAGGTCACCGCCGCGATCCGCCGTGAACTGCTGCGGGAGGGCCAGGTCTTCTTCATCCACAATCGGGTCGAGTCGATCGACAGGGCTGCGGCGCGGTTGCGTGAACTTATTCCCGAGGCGCGCATCGCCACCGCCCACGGCCAGATGGGTGAGGACGCCCTCGAGCAGGTAATGGTGGCGTTCTGGGAAAAGCAGTTCGACATCCTCGTGTGCACCACGATCGTCGAGTCCGGGCTGGACATCTCCAATGCCAACACGCTCATCGTGGAACGCGCCGACGTGTTCGGCCTGTCTCAGCTGCACCAGCTCCGTGGACGCGTCGGCCGGGGCCGGGAACGCGCCTACGCCTATTTTCTGTATCCGCCCGACAAACCGCTCACCGAAACCGCGCATGACCGGCTCGCCACCATCGCTCAACATTCCGATCTCGGTGCCGGAATGGCGGTGGCCATGAAGGACCTGGAAATTCGGGGTGCCGGCAACCTGCTCGGTGGTGAACAGTCCGGGCACATCGCGTCGGTCGGTTTCGACCTGTACGTGCGGATGGTCGGCGAGGCCGTCGCGGACTTCAAGGGAACCGTGGCCGAGGAACCGGCCGAGGTCAAGGTCGAGCTTCCGGTGAACGCGAGCCTGCCGCACGACTACGTCCCCAGCGAGCGGCTGCGTCTGGACGCCTACCGGCGCCTGGCCGGCGCCGCCACCGACGACGACATCGCCGAGGTGCGTGCAGAGCTGCTCGACCGTTTCGGCTCGATGCCGCAACCCGCGGAGAACCTGCTCGCGGTCGCGTCGCTGCGGGTGTTGGCCCGCAGCTACGGAGTCACCGAGATCACCGTGCAGGGACGCCAGATCCGGTTCGCCCCGCTGGAGTTGCGGGAGAGCCAGACCATGCGCCTCCAACGCCTGTACAAGGGGTCCGTGGTGAAGTCCGCGGTGCGCACCATTCTGGTGCCGGCACCGGCGGAGACCCCGCGGATCGGCGCCCGGCCGTTGCGTGACCGTGCGGTACTGGCCTGGGCCGCGGGCCTGCTGGAGGCCGTCGTCGGTGATTCGGTCGGGGCGGCAGCCACCGCCGCGTCCCACTGACCCGTCGTCCCACTGGCCCGTCGTCCCACTGGCCCGTCGTCCCACTGGCCCGTCGTGCGCGGACCGGCTGGACACCGAGGTACCTGCCGTTGCGGGGACTCCATGTACAGGGCGGACGGCGAGCCGATACCGTCACAGCCGTGAAGCCCCGGTCTGCCGTTCGCCGTGTTCTCGCCAGCGTCGCGCTGGTCGTCGTTGCCGCATCCGCCTGCACCACCCATGCGGGTGCCGCCGCGCAGGTCGGCGACGAGACGATCGAGACGTCAACGCTGCGGGGCATTGTCGACCGTGGGGTGGCCGTGGCCCGGACGGCAGCCGCCACAGCCGGTCAGAGCGGGCAGAACGCCGCGCCGGTGGAACGCGGCGAGCTACAACGGCGGACGCTGAGCTCACTGGTCTACCTCGACCTCCTCCAGAAGGAGGCCCGCCAACTGGGGGTGACGGTGACCGGTCAGGACGTCGACGCCTACTACCAGGCGTACGGCGTGCTCCAGTTCGGCAGCGTCGCCGTTTTCGAGCAGCGCGCGGCGCAGGGCGGCACGGCGCGGGAGGACCTGCGGGCGGTCGCCCTGTCCGGAGCACTCGAGTTGGCAATCACCGACCGTCTCACGCCGAACGCCGTAGCGTCTGAAGCCGACGCCCGCGATATCTACGACCGGATCGTCGGACAGGTCGGGAAGATTCCCCTGAGCTATGCCGACGCCCGGCCCTACCTGATCCGGCTGCTGGCCTCGGAGCAGCGCACCCCGGCCCTGCAGACGAAACTCCGCGAGATCTCGCAGCGGGAGACGGTTTCGATCAACCCGAGATTCGGTGGTTGGGACCCGTCCCAGCTTTCAGTGGTTGCCGCGGATGGTTCGGTCGCCACGACTCCGGCCCCGGAGCCCTCGCTCGGCTCGGGACTCTCGACGGCCCAGTGACTTCCGACGGCCCGGTGACTTTCGACGGCCCAGTGACTTCCGACGGCCCGGTGACTTTCGACGGCCCGGTGACTTCCGGCGGCCCGGTGACTTTCGACGGACCTCGGGCGTGACCGTGCGGATCGTTGTTCTGGTGACCAGCCCGCGGGTTGTACCCGGGCTGTTGGACGTGACCGCCTGGGATCTGCTGCGTTCGGCCGCGGTGGTCTGCTGCGGCTCGGACGACCACCCGCAGCGTGGCGCGCTCGTCGCGGCGGGCATCCCGGTCGAGGTGGTGGCAGGCGTGGGTTCGGACGCGCCCGCTGTTGTCGAGGCGCTGCGGCGTCACGCGTCCGCTGACCCGTCCAGGGCTGTTGTGTGGCTCGAGGAGCCTGCCGGTGCGGTGCAACCGGCCGGCGTCGAGTCGGCCGGCGTCGGGGAACTGGGGGACGCGCTTGCGGCCGTGACCGGTCCGGATCTTTCCGTGTTGGTTGTCGAGGGCTCGCGTGACCTGCCCGGCGCGAAACTTCTGGACGCGGTGGCCGTGATGGACCGGCTGCGTTCGCCCGGTGGCTGCCCGTGGGACGCGGAGCAGACCCATTCCTCGCTCGCTCCATATCTGCTGGAGGAGGCGTACGAGGCATATCAGACGATCGAGGACGCCGACCACGCCGAACTGCGCGAGGAACTCGGTGACGTCCTCATGCAGGTGCTGTTCCACGCGCGGATCGCGGCCGAGGGCACCGGCGGGGACGCCTGGGATGTCGACGACGTCGCCGCGGGCCTCACCGAGAAGCTCGTCCGTCGGCATCCGCATGTTTTCGGGTCGGTGACGGTGGACGGCGCCGCCGAGGTCGAGACGAACTGGGACAAGATCAAGGATGTCGAGAAGGGACGCCGGTCGGTCACCGAAGGCGTGCCGCTCTCCCAACCCGCCCTGGCGTTGGCGGCGAAGCTGCAGAAGCGTGCGGGGAAGGTGGGCGTCCCGGCGGATCTTGTGCTCGGTGCCGGTCAGGGGTCTCCCGCGGAAGTCGTCGCGGGGCTGCTGAGGCCGGCGGACAGCCCGCCCGGGGCGGCGGAGAAGACGATCGGTGACCTGCTGTTCGCCGCGGTCGCGCTGGCTGTGCGGGCCGGCGTCGACCCGGAGGTGGCGCTACGGGCGTCCGCCCGGCGTTTCCGGGACACCCTCGCCGCCGCCGAGGAGTCCACCCGCGCTGCCGGTCTGGACCCGCGCGAGGCGGACGCGGGCTCCTGGCGCCTTCACTGGCCGCAGGCCGACGTCCGGCTGGACTGAACCCGAGTTTACCCGGCCCGGTGCGGCCGGTGACCGTTTGCACGTAGCCTCGCTGCATGGCTGGCACTGCGCAGCAGGCACTGGCGGGGGTCCGCAGGGTGTACGCGGCACGATCCACCCCGATTCTCCTCGAGCTCGATCTCACCGTGGACCCGGTCGAAGGCGTCCCCGCCGACCCGGTGGCCGCGGCCATGGCGCGGCGGCGGCCGTCCCTTCGTGCGGTCGTGGACGGGCTGCGCCGGGCCCGTGGCGACGGGCGCGCATCCACTTTGATCGCGCGGATCGCACCCTGCGGGATGCCGCTTGCCCGCGCTCAGGAGATCCGTGACGCGGTCATCGCCTTCCGGGACGCCGGCGGTACCGCCTTCGCCTACTCGGACGCGTTCGGTGAGTTCGGCGGCGGCACCGTCTCCTACTACCTGGCGTCCGCGTTCGAGGAGATCTGGCTGGCGCCGTCCGGGGATCTGGGCCTCACCGGGGTGGCCCTGGAGACCCCGTTCCTACGTGACGCCCTGGACCGGCTCGGGGTCGAGATTCAGGTCGGGCAGCGCCACGAGTACAAGAACGCCGTCAACACCTTCGTCGAACGTGACTTCACCGCGGCGCACCGGGAGGCGAGCGAACGGATCGTCGCGTCCAGCCTGTCAATGATCGTTGGAGGTATCGCCGCCGGACGCGGCCTGACCCCCGAGCGCGTCCGCGAGCTGATCGACAACGCGCCGCTGTCCGGCGAACAGGCACGCCGGGCCGGTCTCGTCGACCGGCTGGGGTACCGCGACGAGGTGTACGCCGCGGCCAGCGCCAAGGCTCGCGAAAACACGTCCGGCGGTGGTCACTGCGGTGATCCCGAAAGCGGTGATGAGCGGGACGGAGTGTCCCTGGTGTACCTCTCCCACTATCGGCGTGCCGCGCTGCGCAAGGAGGGGTCCAGGCTGCGGGTGCCCACGCTGTCGGCAAGGCCGGGTGCGCGGGCGGACCGGCACAAGGCGATCGCGGTCATCCACGGGACCGGGCCGGTCGTGCTCGGCCGCGGCGCGCGCTCCCCGCTGGCCGGTCCGGTCATGGCCTCGGACGCGCTCACCGCCGCCTTCCGGGCCGCGGGTCGTGACGACGAGATCGCCGCGGTCGTGTTCCGGGTCGACAGCCCCGGCGGTTCGTACGTGGCCTCCGACCTGATCCGCCGGGAGGTCGAACGGTTCCAGGCGACCGGGCGCCCGGTGGTGGTGTCGATGGGCTCGGTTGCCGCGTCCGGCGGGTACTTCGTCGCGCTCGGCGCCGATGTGATCGTGGCGAACCCGGGGACCCTCACCGGGTCGATCGGAGTGTTCGGCGGCAAGCAGGTCGTCCGGGAACTGCTGGACAAGGTGGGCGTGCGCTTCGGCGCGGTGGCCGAGGGGGAGAACGCCCTGATGACCTCGCCGCGGCGCGCCTTCAGCCCGTCCGAGCGCAAGAAGCTCGACGAGTTCCTCGACCGGGTCTACGACGACTTCGTCGCCAAGGTCGGCGTGGGCCGGGGGATGTCGCCGGAGGCGGTGCACGAGGTTGCCCGCGGCCGGGTGTGGACGGGCGAGGACGCCCGTGGATGCGGCCTGGTGGACGTCCTCGGCGGGTTCGAACGAGCCTGCGAGCTGGCCTGGGAGAAGGCGGGCCTGCCCGCGTCGGTGGCCCCGCGGCTGCGTGTCCTGCCG
>NZ_CAKKTK010000085.1:0-19478 GCF_920656135.1 Frankia sp. Cppng1_Ct_nod
ACCGATAGCCGGTGGATACATAATGTTTACTCTGTGGATCATTCTTGTGCTGCTGACCGGCTGGTGGCGCCTGGTTTCCGAGGACGTTCCCGTCTAAAAACGCCCTCATCGTAGACTTCCCTAATGGGAAGAAATTTAGCAGTACGTGAGGAGGTGAATATTATGGCACTTCTTGACATCGAGGAGCTGGAAGGCCTGGAAGCCCCCGGCTTCTGGTCTTTCGTAGGCGGCTTTGCCGTGGGGGTCGCCGTCGTTGGGGCGGGTACCGCCATCGGTATAGCGATCACCTGATGCCGTGTCGGGGCCACGACACGGCATCAGACGCACACCCTTGTGATCATTATATGCACGCCCAAGGGACACGCAAGCCCTGATGGTAGGTCCGCGTCTCTGCACGGATCCATATGAGCCGTCCAGGGCACGCATGCTGCGGGCGGCCGGTATCGAAAGGAAGGTGAAACATGACCACCACTACGCAGGATCAGGCGAGCATTGACTTGGCCTTCGCCGAACTTGTCTTCGACATCGAGGAACTGGAGGACCTCCAAGCCCCGGGCTGGGGATTCTGGGAGGGCTTCGCGGTCGGCACGGTCTTTGCCGGCGCTATCGTCGGTGGTATCGCGCTTACCTGATTTTTTGCTTGTATAGCGCTCATCTGATCGAGACGTGGGCTCGGCGCGAGTCACCGAGCCCACGTACTCACTGGTCTCCATAACAAGTCAGGTGTCATCGGAATTCCTCTGAATTAGGAAAAGGAGCCAACCGTGCCCGCCAGCGTCAACGTCCGCCCGTCGGGCAGCGGTGGCTTGGGCATAAAGCGACGTACCGACCTGGAGCTCGTCCCGGATCCGGACGGAGACCGGGTCCTTGTCATCGATGACGTGGCTGGTAGGCAGTTCCGGGTAACTGCGGGCGCCGCCCAGCTGCTGACATTACTCGATGGTACCCGGAACAGTCTTCAGCTAGCCGGTGAGCTGGGAATTTCTGATCCAAGCGTGGTAGAAGCAGCTCTCGGCCGCTTTGCCGTGCTCGGTCTGACGCTACCGCCCAACGGTGTCGGCGTACCGGTGCTTCGAAACAAAAACCCACGAAAATCTAGCAGCTTACTCATGCCGTTCAGGCCTTCGACAGGACGCCACTCGGCGCCGCGCCGGAAGAGTTTTTCGCGCGCCTCTCGTTCTGGCCGGTTCCGGTATCGGCCACCCGGCACAGTCGAGTACGCAGTTGGTGACCCTCATCGGCTTCTTGCCTTTCTGCTACCCGTTGGAAACGTGCTCGCTTCTATCCCCGGACAGGTGGCCGTTTGGGCGGTCTCCCTGATCGGCATGGCTGTGGCTGTTGCTGAGCACGCCCGTTTTAGGGCTGACCTGGCAGGCCCGGTGCCCCTGGGCGTTCTGGTTGTGGTCATGGTCGTCAGCCTGGCCACGACGGCCGTCCACGAAATCGCTCATGGGCTGTCACTTACGCGGGCTGGCGGCCGGGTACGCCGTATGGGTGTCATGCTCCTCTATGGAAGCCCGTCGCTGTTCTGCGATGTGAGCCAGTCGTGGCGGCAGCCGCGCCGCCGCCGGGTTGCTGTGGCGCTTGCTGGCGTGCGTGTGCACGTCTTCGCGGCAGCGACCGCTGTATTGGTAGCCAGTGCCCTACCCTCCGGCTCTGGACACCAGGTGCTGTCCCTGGTCGCGGCAGCCGACATCCTGATGGCGGTTATCAACCTGTGTCCGTTCGTGAAGTTCGATGGGTACGTGGCGCTAGTGGGATGGCTTGATCGGCCGCATCTGCGACCCAAGTCAATGGCACTTGTTCACGAGTTTGTTCAGCGCTGGGTGTTCGGTGGTCCACGGGAACCGCGGGGGTGGGCGCCTACCGGTCTCTCGACCCCGCTGCCGCCGATTTGGGCACTTTTTGGAATCGCCTGCATGCTGACAGCTCCGACGCTTGTCGCGGCTGCCTTCTCCTCTTACGAGCCACTGCTGTTGGCGCTACTTGGTCCTGTAGGCGGTGTCCTTGTCCTTTTTCTGCTCGTCTATACGCTGTCATCACCGCTTACGGCGCTGCTTAAGCTCGAACGAGCCGCCGCGGTAAAAGGGGTTTCCCGCATGCGCCGCCTCGCGGGTGGTTTTGGCGTATCGCTTGCTGTAGCCGTCATTCTCAGTACGGTACAAGTCCCTCTCAACGTCACGACACCCTACACGCACGACACCCGTGGCATAGCACTTGTTCTTCCGGAAGGTGCCCGGCCCGTGTCTGGTCTTCCAGTTGAACTGAAACGGTCGGGTATCGTGCTCCATCCCCGTCTCGGTTTGGCATCGGTGTGTGGCGACGCGCACAGGGAAAGCGTGCAAGCCGACGCCGGAAGTCCCGTCCGGATCTCCGAGGGGCAGGCCCGCCTGGTCGACCGTACGGTTGTCGCCTTGTGTCTGTCGTCAGGGAGTGCCGACCCGGATGGCCTCGCATCTGTCTCAACTGGTCGCCTGCCTTTCGGGACGTGGCTGCGACGGGTCTATGTGGACCCGGCATGGCACCGGCTGTCGTGAGCTGTTAGCCCGAACGCACCGACCGTCTACGCCCAAGGAGCAGATGTCGATGGACCGTCCTTATGATCTCAAGACCCTCAGCACCCGCCTAGGCAGTTGGGCGCGTGGCGAGCCTTCACCACTGGCACCCGCGGTTGTCATCGCCGACGGTCCGGACGCGGTCAGGTGGCTATCCAGTGTCAGCACCGGCATTGTTGGCAACGGCGTACTCGTGCTCGCCCGGCCGGGCCGTCGGCAACAGCTGCCCAGTGGTCCCGGAACATGGGTACGCTACGACGGCCGAATCGAAGAACCCGGCGACGAGATCCAAATCGGGCCGGAATTCTGGCTACAAACCACCGACTACATCTCGTTGCGCTACCTCGCCATAGCAAGTCCGACGGTCGTCCGGTTGATCACTGCTGACGATGCCGCGGGCTTCCTTCAGGATGTCGCCGATGTCCGTCTCTCCGGCTTCTTCGAAGAGATTCTGCTGCACCCGGCGATCGAACTCGGCGACCGGTGCCTACTGTCGGGAGGGCCGCCCTGCACAGCGTCGGGCCTGGGAAACCGGCTGTACGCCGGAGCGGATGGCATGGTGCGCACTGCGCCAGGCGGCATCGCGTTCGGCAGTGTGGGGGACAGCCGCCTGGCACTGGAAGCCAGCGCCGCGGCTCTTACCGCCCGGCACGGTGACCTTTGCGGACCAGCCGACGTGACGGAGGCACTCCTCGATGCTGAAAGGGCGACATTACGGGGTCACCTGGCCGCACTTGATGCGGTACGCACGCTGAGGCTACGTACGCCCACACAGTGGCGGGTCTCCGGAATGGGGTTCCGGATCGCCGATCCCCACCAGGTGGGTGAGTTGACCGCTCCCCGGGACGACCTTCTGCTGCTCGTCTCATCGCAGGAGCACGTGCTGTTCGATGCCAGGGCCCGCCGTGCGTTCCGTATCAGCGCCCAGCTTGCCACCGCTCTCGACGTGATATTGCACGCTCTGGATCCGGATGCGGCCCTTACTCGACTCGCACGCGCTGGTATGGAGGATCTTTCCCGAGTGTCGACATCCGCTGTCCGTGATGCACTGACAGCTCGCGGTATCACGCTGCCAGTGCTGTTGCCTGCGGCGTCATGACAGCGGGCGCGCATGTCCAGCCCCTGGCCACGAGCTGGCAGGACAGGGATGCCGCGGCCGTCTCGCCCGTCGGGCTCCTCCAACTGCCTGCGAACGCCACGGCTCACAGGCTGGCCCGGGAGCTGGGCGACGACCTTGTGCTGGGCGACATCTACGACGGCGGTGCGGGTGTCTACCAAGCCCTGGTCGACGGGGACGACAGCGAAATCACCCTCATGACGCACCGCACCCGTGGGCTGCGGGGCCCCGTCCTCGATCTTGGGTGCGGAACTGGCCGTCTGACCATGCCGTTTCTCGCGCGCGGACATCAGGTTGTCGCGGTGGACAGGTCGGATGCCATGCTGACGCGTTTGAGGGACGTCGCGGCCACCTTCCCCATGCGCATGTCGGCGTCCTTGGAGACCCTGTACGCGGACATGGCGGAACTTCCCGCACTGGACCGGCTCTTCGACGTCGTCCTTCTGGGAACGACGACCGTGACCCTGCTGGACGGCGAAACGCGGGCACGTGCCTTCGGGGGTCTGATCCGGCTGCTAACGCCCGGGGGCAAATTCCTGATCTCCACCCTCTGGTACGACGAGCTCCAGTCTTCAGTTCCTTCTACCGAAACAGCCCGCGTGCTTTCTGTTCGTGACGAAGACGACCGAGCCGTATTGGTGACTGTTTTCGAGCAGGTCGACCAAGACGCGGGCGTGCGACACGTGAGTGTGCTGGTCGCCGGACCGGTCGGTGAGCCACTTCGCCCCGCCTTGTTCACCACCACACCTCGGCTCCTGCCGGAGGAACTGCTACGGACCGAGCTGGAGACCGCGGGGTTCGCGATCGAACACCGTGATCTGCTGGCCGCACATCCAGATGGCCGCCGAGTTGTCCTGTTCACTTGTCTGGCCAGAAACGCTGGCGTCGAGGGACGGCCATGACCCCACCGAGAGCCATGCCACCCGATCCCGCCTGGGGTATTCGGGAGCGTCCCCCGCTGTGGGAGCTGCTGACGCCGCCAAGCCGTTTCGCCGACCCGTCCCGTACCGCAGTCGCTGCGAGCGGAATTCACCTGTTCATGGCTGATGGGCGCAGACTTCTGTGCGGGACGTCCAGACTTTGGAACGTCAACTTCGGATACGGCCGTCCTGAGCTTCGGGACGCGGTCGCTGCCGCTCTCGACAAAGCCTCCTATCTGACTCTGTTCCGCTATGGGAACGAGCCTGCCGTGCGAGCCGCGCGAGCCTTGCTGGACGCCACAGACTCGGGCATCTTCGGCAGCGTAATCTTTTCGACATCCGGCAGCGCAGCCAACGATCTGACCATGAAACTAGTCCGGCAGTGGTCCCGGCTGCGAGGTCAACGCACCCGGAAGGTGGTGGTCGGTCTCCGCGGCAGCTATCACGGGCTCACCTACGGGGCCCATGGTCTGACTGGGGAGGATCTCGATCAGGATCTCTACGGCGTGGACCGACGACTCCTTCGTCACGTCGATCCTCATGACCCTGCGGCACTGACCGATCTGTGTGAACGGGAAGGCGATCGGATCTGCGCCATTGTCATCGAACCGGTTCTTGGCACTGGCGCGATTGAGGTCCCCACCGCTTTCATCGACGAAGCGGGCCGGCTCGCAGACGAGCACGGATTCCTTGTCGTAGCCGACGAGGTAGCTACGGGCTTCTACCGCACCGGACCGTTTGTCGCGAGTTCTCTGTGGACCCGGAGGCCGGACGTCCTATTGTTGTCGAAGGGTCTGACAAACGGAACATGCGCGGCTGCGGCGGTGTTGGTCAGCCACCAGATCTGCGAGGTCTTCGAGCGGCATGACGCGGTCTTCGTCCACGGTGAGACCCAGGCCGGTACACCGCCGACCGCCGCCGCGATAGAAACTGTTCTCGACCTTGCCGCTTGGGCCCGGGAGTCGGCCGCGCCGGTGCATGTGGCGGGATGGCTCGATGCGTCGCTACACGGCCTCGTCTCAGCGGCACCGTCCCGGCTCACGCTCACTGGACGTGGATGCTTTCGCGGTGTCGTTGTCCGTGACCAGTACGACCAGCTGCTCGATCCAGGGCAGATAGCGGCGCTGGTGGGTTATGTCCGGGAAGCGGGAGCGGTGGTCCATCCGGGGTTGGGCGGCGTCCAGCTCGTACCGGCACTTGTTTACGAGGCGGACGGGATACGCCAGCTGACAGCCGCTTTGTCTGCCGGGCTGGACCGTCTGTGGGACACCTCCGACCGCCCGGGAAAAGTACTTTCCACTCACGACAAGGTGGGGCAGCCAACGGCCCCGGCGTCGGTATGACCGGGATGACAGGCGCGTCCTCGGTGCTGGGAGGTCTACCAACGGTTCCACCAAACCGGGACGACCCGGAGCACGGTCCGACCGCGCGACGTCTGGCGGGCTGGTCCGCCGCGACCCGCTGGCTCGCGGGAACGGGTGCGCTGGAAGCCATCATGGCCACGGCGTCTGTCGGTAACCGTCCGGTCCTGGTGGTTGATGCCGGCGCGGTCGCGACAAGACAGGGCGCCGCGTTGGAGCGCCGTCTGCGAACCGCTGTCGGCCGGGATCCGGTCGACGTCGTCACCGTTGACCGTCCACCAACCTTCGACCAGGTCAGAGCGATGTCAGCACGCTGGCACGGTTTGAAGGCGACGGGCATCGTTGCCATCGGCGGCGGAGCGACGATGGATCTGGCCGCTCTTGGGGCACTGCCCACTGACATCCTCGCCACGCCGCGGCTTGCCAGCGGTCGGTGCGGGCTGGTTCTGCTGCCGTCGTCGGCGCAGGCGGCGATCCTCACGGTGATGGTGCCGACAACGCTCGGGACCGGTGCGGAGGTAAGCCCGGCAGCCTGCTGCGACCACGCCGGCGACAAGCTCCTCATCCTCTCCGAGGCTCTCCGCCCCCGGTATGCCGCAGTTGAACCGCTCGTCACCGCTTCCCTTCCGCGGCGGCAGGTCGCGGATGCCGTTGTGGAGGTTCTCGCTCGCATCCTGGTCCCGTTCACAGCGGTCCCAACCGAACCCCACCCATCGCTCACCGTTGCCGACGCTGTCGCCTTGGCCAGTCTGGAAAGCCTGGCGACGCTTCTGGCCCGCGCAGTTGACAGTGGCTTTGACGACGACTTCCGGATTGGACTCGCGACGGTCGGTGCGCATTCCCACGCGGGCTGGGGCAACATCGGTCGGAACATCTTCGCCTCTCCTCTGTGGTTCGTGGCAACAGAGGTGTCGACCGTGCTCGGCTTGTCCAAGGCTTGGGCGACCCGCCTGTGCCTGCCTGTCTGGGCCGCATCGGTCATCGCCGGTGACCGAAGATGGGGAGAAGATGGCCGTTTGTCGTCCGCATGGAATCGGTTCCGCCACATCAGTCACGGCGGCCGGGTTCGGGAGGCGAGGACGCCGATCAATGTCCTCCAAGGCCCGACCTATGGTTTGTCCAACTTTTTGGACGCCTTATATGGCGATCATGATGCCGGCGAAGCTGTAGATGCGACAGGACAGTCTCAAGAACCGCAGCCGGACCTCGTTCGGAGGCCCGATCCTGGCATTGTGGACGTCATTGCCGACCGGCTCCACCGTCGATGGGGAGCGGGCCTGCCGATGCTCGGTCGCTTCACCCATCGCGATCTCCAATTCTTTGTAACGTCGGCCCTCGCCGAAGCGGCTCACGCCAAATCATCCGGAACGGCCCTCAGAAACCCGGAATGGATGTGATTCCGGATGCTCGACGCCATTGCGACTCTAGGGCCTACCAGCGGTCTTGCCCGCGCCTGGCAGATGATTCCACCGGATGAGCTGCCGCTATGGACAGTGGCGGTCGACATCGGCCTCGGGGAGATCGGTGGCAGGTGGCAGGCAGGCCGACCATCCCTCCACCACGTTGGGGCATGCGGGTTCAGCCGCGGTGACACCCTGATCCGGGGGGCAGGGGAAGCCGTCGAACGCGCAGCCCTCATTCCGCCGGCGGTTGATCCATTGCGATTGGCTGATGTTCCGCCGGACGACAACCGGCGCCTCAGTGCCGCAGGCGCGCTGGCGCACCCGATATTGAACGCCCAGCCCGTAGCCTGCCTGCCCGCGATCCGCCTGGGCTCGCCTCCTGGGAGCCCGCGGCGCGCGGTCCTCGTCCCGGCCGCGATTATTGACGATCCGGTGCGGGAGCAGCCGGTCGACCATACCGACGCCTCGCCGAGCGGTGCGGCATCAGGCCCATCCCTGATCCGAGCATCCCTCAACGCCTTCCTTGAGTGTGTTGAACGGGATGCCGTCCAGGCAGCATGGACCCTCGGCCCGGCTCTGCGCTCCGTCGATCCCGCAAGCTTTCTCGCTGCGGTCCATGGGACGGGCCCGCGGACTGGGAGCGGACAGCCATACGCCAGATCCGGCTACCGCCAGGGGTTCACCCACGCTTCTGGTGTCCTGGCGAAGGTACTCCGAGGGATGACGCTCCTCGCCGGGACAGCTCTCATTCCCTGCGGAATTCCTGGGATCACGGTGGCTCTTACCATGCTTGTGGACGAGGAAGGGGGCGGGATCGCCGCAGCCGGCTCTTGCGCGTCCTGGTCCCTGGATCATGCCGTACTGGTATCGGCACGTGAGGCATTGCAAGTTCTGTCCTTGCTACGCAAGATCGTCGCACGGTGGCCATCCAACGGAGATGGGGGAGCCATTGTGGATGAGATCAGCCGTGCACTCTTCTGGGCGTCGCCGGCAGGGGCCGCCTTGGGCCGAGATTTTCTCGAGCGATGTGAGCTCCGAAGCGATCGGAACCTTGAAGGGAGCGATCACAACCTTGAAGGGGAGGTGCGCGAGGGCTCCTTGGATGATGATCAAGACCGATTGGCTGTTCTTGCCTCCCACCTTTGTCGCGACGGCCTGGATCCCCTGATCTGCGACCTGACCGGACGACTTCCCCCGCCGTTGCGGGAGATGGGATGGCATGCGGTCCGCGGGATCGTGGTAGGCCACCAGCCATTGCGCATGAATGAGACGTATACCTTCACCTGGGCGGAGAAGCGGCTGCTTGACCACGCTCGACGCTGGGGTGTCACCGTGCCTGCGGATCTCACGCTGACGCCGCCGCACCCCCTGATCTGACTGCTCCCCACCCAGCCTCACCCTTGACCCAGGCCGGGCGGCACCGGTACAAGGCGCTGCGGCGCCGTAGCCAGCGCACACGCCTCAACTGGACGCGGATGGACCGAATCACGAAACGATGGCTACTACCCGCCCGTCCAAGGCATCCGTTCCGCACGGTCCACGGGCACCAACAAGGCGGGGTGTGCCGTTCGGGATCGTGGTGGCAGCCTCCTGGCCGCTTACGGCATCGTCGGTGAGATCGCCCCCAGGGGTGAGCGGATCCCGATCCGGATCGGGAAGCGACGGGTCAAGGATCAACGAGTCGGCGTGGAGCCAGAGTTCTCGCTCTGAGTTGCTTACGTGTCACATCTAGTGAAACCTGAGGGGGTGCCCGGTCACAGACAAGCCGGGTCAGCGGCCTCGGACCCGACCGCGACTCCACTGTGGCTCGACCGCGACCAGGCGCGTCCGATCCGCACTGACCGTATTTGACGGTATATGGCCAGAACCGGGAGATGCCTACGATGTGGACATTCGAGCACACCGAGACGAGCTCGGCCACCGCCGAGCAACTGTGGGCCCGCTACAGCCAGCCGGCCACATGGCCGGAGTGGAACACGGGCATGACCGACGTCGCCCTCGACGACCTGTTCGTACCGGGGGCGAAGGGCACGCTCAAGCCGGCGGACGGCCCCAGGACCCGGTTCACCCTGACCGCCGTGGAACCCAATCGGACCTTCACGGCCGTAAGCGAGCTCCCGATGGCCCGCCTCACCTTCGTCCATGTCGTGGAGCCTCTCGGCGCGGGTATCCGGTTCACTCACCAGGCCACCATCAGCGGGCCGTCGAGCCTGCTGTTCACCCGGCTGGTCGGTAAGAACATCATGGCCACGGTGCCGGGTTCCATGCGCACGCTGGCCCGGCTCGCCGAGCAGACTCCGACCGCCGTGCGCTGAGGCGGGTTTCCCGGCGGTCCCGCCGTGGCTTGTGACCTCACCGTTTCGGCTGGGGTATCCGGCTCACGGGGTCCCAAGTGAGATCTCGGTTGATTTGATCAGTGCGGTGACCGGGGTGCCGATGGCGAGACCGAGGTCGGAGACGGCTGCCCGGGTGATGGCGGCGGCGGAACCGGCCGACTTCGCCTTCGACTCCGCCTTTCTCGTGCGCGCCTTCTATCCCGGGCTGGCAGTAGAACGAATCGCTGGTTCTCCAGCCGTTCCCGGCCCAGCAGCACCTTCACGACCGCCGGTTTCAGATTGTCGTAGCGTATCCGTCCCGATACCCCGCCGAGCCGGTCGAACGCCCGCACGTGCCCGTCCAGGAACGACTCGGCGGCCTGGCTGCCGTAGGCGACGTGGACCGCCCGGCCGGAAAACGACAGTCGCATCACGAACATCCATAGCCGGACCCAGGTCCCGGCGACCCAGACACGGAACTCCCCGAAATCCACCTCCGCCTCGGCCCCAGGGACATGGGTTTGCAGAATGGTCACCGACCGGCCCCCCGAGGTCTCCGCGCGGGTACGGGCCACGAACGCCCGTACCGTCGACTCGGCCACCTGTGCTCCTTCCTCCTCGACCAGCCGCTGAAATACCCGGCGGGCGGTGTGCCGTTGCTTACGCGGGACCTTTTCGTCGTCGGCCAATGGCCTGTAGAAATAACGACTCTGCCAAGATTCCGGTTTGCGGGCCAGGATGTGGGCCTGTTGGAACCTCTCGTCCTCGTCGGGTTCCCGCAGCAGCCGGGCGACCTCACCGAGGCCGGCCTGGCGCAGCAGGTCGGCGACGCGGTCGGGTGACCACCGGTAGACGAGCGACACCTTGTGGTCGAATGCCTGGGCCGGGTGCCCAGGCTCGTCGCCGGCCTGGAAGGCGAGCAACAGATGTCCAGCGGGGGCCAGCACCCTGTGGAACTCGGCGAACGTTATCGGCAGCTTCTCGGGCGGGGTGTGGATGATGGAATATCGGGCGAGGATGCCGCTGAGAGCGCCATCCGGCAGGTCCAGCGCGGTCATCGAACCCTCGTCGAACCGCAGGCCTGGGTGGGGCGCCTGCCGGGCCAGCGCGATCATCGTTGGGGACAGGTCGAGGCCGAAGGCGGTCAACCCGAAAGAGCGCAGGTGTGCCGTTGCGTAGCCGGGGCCGCAGCCGAGATCGGCCACCGGACCGGCACCGGCGGCGTGCACGAGCTCGGCGAATGCGGCAAGCATCGCCCGGTCCAGCGGCTTGGACTCGAGGGCCGTGCTGAAACGCTCGGCGTACGCGACGGCGACGGTGTCGTAGGCCGTCCGGGTGGTGTGCAGATAGGACGGCTCTGTCATGGCCGATGAGAGTAGTTCCCCGCCGAGGCAGCGCGGTGACCAGCATACCGATCATCGGAAGAGCGCGTCCCGCAACCCGTGACCAGGGCCGAGCTGGATCATGGCATCGTCGACACAGCCGCACTCCACGTAGCGAGAGGGAGTTATGAGCGACTGGTTTCGAACGATCGGTGACATCGAGGCGGCCGCTGGCAATGCGGAGGAGCTTGCGGCGGCCATGATTGGTTGGCTCGTCGAGGCGGGCATCGTCGCGGCCGACCGCACCGACTGCGTGCTCGGCAGCGAGCTAGGGTATCCCCCGGGTCCCAACTATGCCGACGCTATGACGGAGCCGGATACTACTCTCGGTCGCCTCCGGACTAATGGTCTCGAGGTCATCACCGGTCGCCAAGTCTTCGACTTCGGCGAGGGTGAAGTGGTGAACGCCGGATGCCCGCACTGCGCCGCGACGATCCGACTCATCGACGACCACTGGGAGCTCGACGATCGGGTGTGGGGGCCTTTTGGCGATGCGATCCACGCCTGGCATGGCGGCGCCGCGGGAATAGTTTCGTGCGCCGTGTGCGCTAAGCCGGTCGAACTGAATGATTGGCGCTGGAATCCCGAGTGGGGCTTCGGGTACCTCGGGTTCAAATTCTGGAACTGGCCTTCACTCGCTCCAGGGTTCGTGACCGAGTTCGCGGGTCGTCTGGGGCACCGGGTCGTGTGTCCTGCGAGCAAGCTCTGACCTCCCCGCGGCCGGTGGACACGGAAGCTGTCCGTCTTTCAGCGCGACGCTGCAGGTGCCGAAAAGGGCATCCATCCTGTTCAAGGCCGCCTTGAGCCTCCGGCACGGACCCTGCGCCAGACGTTCCAGAGCGTGTCGGATCGGTAGCGATGACTGCGCGATTTTGCGTGGCCGTGCTGCTTCGACTGGCCCACCTCGGCGTGACCAACGCCCTCGCCTGCCCCGGCTGCTCCCCATGAGCGACCGGAACAAAGACGTCGAATCCGTGCTCCGGCACCAAACCGGTAAACATTCAGCCCCCGCGCGCACAGGTCGAGGAAAAGGTCTCGGGCTGTCTGCACGGTGAGGGCGTCCAGGTCCGTCCTGCGCCGGAGGCGTAGGCGGCTGCTGCCGGCGAGCCGGCCGAAGGCGTCGATGAGCCAGGCAGGGTGGACCTTGCCAGCCGCGACCTGGACGCGGAGGCTGGTGGGGTCGGGGTTGTCGACGATGACGTCGTAGTCGTGGAGCGTCGCCAGCTCGTGGGCGAGTGCGGCGGCGTGCGGCTGCCAGCGCTCCATCGCCAATCGCCACCGCCGCGTTCGGCGAGGGGACGGTCAGGCTGACCTCGAACCCCGGGTCGTAGAAGTCGAAGAACGCCAGAATCGAGGGCGTCTTCGACGAGGTCCCCAGCCGCTTCGGCCAGTAGCCGGGCCAGTAGGCGACCCCAACCGCGGCCCGTGCCCATTCGGTCGGCCGGCTGACCGAGGTGCTGACCCCGGCGAACTGCATGCCCTTCCAAGCCGGGGTCGAGTAGTCGACCCTCTCGGCCTGCAACGCGGCGGTGAAGCTGTCGAAGAATAGCCGCAGCTGAGGATAGAGCTGTCCGATCGCGGTCCGCTGTGCCACCGCCACCTGCTCAAAGGCGGCCAGGTCCGGGCGGTGGAACACCTCGCGTACCTCCCGGCTTTGCATGAACCTCAGCGTGTCGTCGGCCAGGCGCCGTTCGTGGGGAGCCAGCCCGTCAGCGGTGTCGAGGCAGGTGGCGATCTGGTGCGAGGGCAGCCAGCGGAACCGTCTCTCACCGGCCTCCGGTACCAGCTTGCGGACGGACCGTTCGGCCAGCTCCAGGTCTGCCCTGGGCCGGATCGCTCCTACGATCACGGCCACGACCACCGTCGTCCCGGCGGTCACCACCACGTCCGGCTCAACCCGCATCCCCGGTAGGTGGGGCACCTGGTAACTCGGCCACAGCTCAACCCGCGCGCGGTCCAATGTCTCCGGATCGACCGGCACGTCGGCAGCGGCGAGCACCGCCCCGAGCACCCGCCGATAGGGCAGGTGGCGGATCGCGCCGAACACCGCGTCGGTCAACGCGTCCTCAGAACGGTCTGACGCTGTCCCAGCAGCGGGATCCAGCGTGCCGGCCATGATCGCGAGCATCGCCCCAGTACGACCTCCTCGGTCTTGGCCCCGCTGACAAGGGCCGGCGGCCAAGGCATCGACGGGTATTGGGATCTCTGGCCAGCTCGAGGGCGCACCCAGCGCGGCGCCAACATCACCAAGGCAACACTACATATACCTGTAGCTCACAAAAGTGCAGGTAGAGCGCATGTGGGGTAATGGTTCGTGTCGGCCGGGGAAGTTGAACCCCCACATCCCATACATGCAGGTCAGAGACCATGTTGATCTCGTTAGGTTGTGTCCGAGGGGGGACTTGAACCCCCACGCCCTTAGAGGGCACTAGCACCTCAAGCTAGCGCGTCTGCCATTCCGCCACCCGGACCTACGGCACCGGACGCTGTCCACGTCCGAAACCGATTGCGATGCTACACGTCCGAAGGGGGTGGCTGACGCCACCCCCCGGCATCATCCGTCACGATCCACGGTGACCGCTCCTGCGGCACGACTCACCTCAACCCCACGTGTGTCGAACACACCTCGGGCGCGGCAGACTGGATCCATGGCGAGCAACCTCCCCGCGTCCCACGACAAGCAGACGTCCACCTCCCCGCAGTCCGTTGCCGACTCGGTGTCAGCGGCCGGTTCGACCGCGCAGGACGAGGTCATCGAGCTCTGCCACGACCTGCTGCGTATCGATTCGGTCAACCGGGGTAACGGGGACGGCAACGAACGCTCCGCCGCCGAGTACGTGGCCGCCAAGCTTGCCGAGGTCGGCCTGGAACCGACCCTGCTGGAGTCCGCACCGGGCCGTACCAGCGTCATCGCCCGGGTCGAGGGCTCCGATCCGGGCCGGGCGCCGCTGCTCATCCACGGTCATCTTGACGTGGTGCCGGCGGACCCGTCGGACTGGCGGGTCCACCCGTTCGGCGGTGAGGTCGTTGACGGCAGCCTGTGGGGACGCGGTGCGGTCGACATGAAGGACATGGACGCGATGACGCTCGCGGTCGTCCGCGATCTTGTCCGCTCCGGGCGCCGGCCCCCGCGGGACCTGGTCCTCGCGTTCGTCGCCGACGAGGAGGCCGGGGGCACACTCGGCGCCCGCTGGCTGGTCGACAACCACCCGCATCTGTTCGCCGACTGCACCGAGGCGATCAGCGAGGTTGGCGGCTTCTCCTACACGGTCTCCGACGATCTGCGTCTGTACCTCATCGAGACGGCCCAGAAGGGCATCGCCTGGATGAAGCTGACCGTCGCCGGTCGCGTCGGGCACGGGTCGATGACGAACGACGACAACGCCGTGACCGCGCTGTGCGAGGCGGTCGCGCGGGTGGGCCGCCACCGCTTCCCCGTGGTGCTGACGCCGACCGTCCGGGTGTTCCTCAACTCGGTGGGTGAGGCCCTCGGCATCGACATCGACGCCGACGACCTGGAGACCACGATCGCCAAACTAGGCCCGATCGCCCGGATGATCGGGGCTACCATCCGTAACACGGCGAATCCGACGCAGCTTGACGCCGGCGAGAAGGTCAACGTCATTCCGGGAGAGGCGACTGCCTACGTGGACGGCCGTTTCCTGCCCGGTCAGGAGGAGGAGTTCCTCCGCCAGATCGACGAGTTGATCGGTCCGGCGGTCCGGCGCGACTGGGTCGTGTTCGACCAGGCGCTCGAAACCGGCTTCGACGGCCCGCTCGTGGATGCCATGGCCTCCGCTCTGAAGGCCGAGGACCCGTCCGCCCGCGCCATCCCCTACATGCTGTCGGGCGGAACGGACGCGAAGTCCTTCTCCCGGCTCGGGATCCGCTGCTTCGGCTTCTCCCCGCTGCTGCTTCCGCCGGACCTGGACTTTTCCGGCATGTTCCACGGCGTGGACGAGCGGGTGCCGGTCGAGTCGCTTCGGTTCGGCGTGCGTGTCCTCGACCGCTTCCTCGCCGCGTCATAGCGGTGGCTAGCGGCGTCATAGCGGTGGCTAGCGGCGTCATAGCGGTGGCTAGCGGTTTCATGGCCGGTCATCCTGAGGAACCCCGGTGCCACCCCCGGCAAATCAAGATCAAATCGTCGGGGGTGGCACGTCAACAATGTAGACCACGGTGTGGGTTCAGTTGGGAGTCAATCATCCGGATCCGGGTCGTGACCGCGACCGCGGTGCCGTACTCCCCGTAACCTGTGCCCATGGTGAACCGGCTGTACTTCCGCCAACTGCTGTCCGGACGCGACTACGCCGTTGGCGACCCGGTGGCAACGCAGATGGTCAACTTCACCTATCTGATCGGTGACCGGGAAACCCGAGAAGCGGTCGTGGTCGATCCGGCCTACGCGGTCGACGACCTCCTCGCGGTCCTTGCGGCCGATGACATACGCCTGACCGGCGTCCTCGTCACCCACCATCATCCCGATCACGTCGGCGGCGAGATGTTCGGTTTTGCCCTTCCGGGCCTGCGTGAACTACTCGCCCGCACCCAGGTGCCGGTACATGTGAACCGGGCCGAGGCCGAATGGGTGCGGCGCGTCACTGGCGTCTCCGCCACCGACCTGGTCAGCCATGACCATGATGACGTGCTCGATGTCGGCACCGTCCCCATCCGCCTGCTGCACACCCCCGGGCACACCCCGGGCAGCCAGTGTTTCCTGGTGGACGGCGAGCGCCTCGTCGCGGGCGACACACTCTTCCTCGAGGGTTGCGGACGCACCGACTTCCCCGGCGGCGATCCCGATGCAATGTATGCGAGCCTCCGCCAGTTGGCCGCGCTCCCGGACGACCCGGTCGTCTACCCAGGTCACCTCTATTCACCCCAGCCGTCGGCGCCGTTGTCGGAGGTGCGACGCGACAACATGGTGTTCCGTCCCCGCTCCGTCGAACAATGGCGGGCCGTATTCGCCCGATAGCCGACCTGCCACGCGCAGGAACCGGCCACGACTGCCCACTCCGCTACAACACACTCGGCGACAACGCATTCCGTGACAACGCGCGAAGGGCAGGACGTGATGACCGGTAGTGCCCCGGAAACCTCAGGACAGGCGAGCCCCACGGCGCTCGACCCGACCGACGGTACCGCCTCACCCGCAGGCCTCGATCTTGCAGCCCTGACCGGCTTCTTCGACGCGCGGGTTCCCGGCCGGCGTGGGCCGTTACGCGCCACCCTGCTGCACGGCGGCCGGTCCAACCTGACCTATCGGGTGTGGGACGACGCGTCGCGCTGGGTGGTCCGCCGCCCACCGCTCGGCGGTCTCACCCCGTCGGCCCACGACATGAGCCGGGAGTACCGGGTGGTCGCCGCGCTCGGCGGCACGGATGTGCCGGTGCCACGGGCGGTGGCGCTGTGCGAGGACGTCAGGGTGATCGGCGCGCCCTTCTCGGTGGTCTCACTCGTCGAAGGCGCGGTCATCCGGACCCGCGAGGATCTGGACGCCTACTCCGACGCCCAGGTGGTGCGGGCGGCCTTCGGGCTGGTCACCGCATTGGCCCGGTTGCACGCGGTGGAGTACCCGCAGGTGGGCCTCGCCGACTTCGGCCGGCCCGCGGGATACCTGGGCCGCCAGGTCGGACGCTGGTGGGATCAGTGGTCCCGCGTCGCCACCCGGGAGCTGGCCGACATCGCCGCCCTGCACGCCCTGCTGGCCGAGAGGCTACCGCCGGAAAGCGGGGCAGCGATCGTCCACGGGGATGCGCGGATCGACAACGCGATCCTCGATCCGGACGATCTCGGCACGGTGCGTGCACTGGTGGACTGGGAGATGGCCACGCTCGGCGACCCACTTGCGGACCTCGCGTTGGCCGTCGTCTACCACGATCCGGCCTTCGAACCGGTGCTCGGTGGGTCGGCCGCGTCCGCCAGTGACCGGATGCCTTCCACGGACGTGCTGATCGAGACGTACGCGGCAGCCTCGGGGCGGGACGTGGTGAACTTCGACTTCTACCTGGCCCTGGGTTACTTCAAGAGTGCCGTGATCGCGGAGGGGATCCACTCCCGGTACATCCGGGGGAAAACCGTTGGTGACGGTTTCGAGACGGTAGAAGCCGCTGTGCCAGATCTTGCCGCCGCCGGCCTGCGCGCCCTGCGCTGACTTCCCCACCCCTTTCAGCCCACACGGCGACGTCGAGGACGGCAGCCCGTTCCTCAACTACTCGCGCGGCCGGAGGCCCCGAGGAACCTGGAGGGCGGAAGGCGAGTCACATGACAAGGATCACCGGATCCGGCATCCGCCAACCCCTCAACCGCGAACGGATCATCCGTGCTGCCGTTCACCTCGTCGACCGGGACGGAGTCGAGGCTCTCAGCATGCGCCGCCTCGCCGCCGAGCTCGGCGTGGAGGCCATGTCCCTGTACAACCACGTGCCCAACAAGGCCGCGGTACTCGACGGAGTCACCGAGGCCGTACAGGACGAGATCGACGTGACAGTGGCCGCGACCGGGAAATGGGAAGACCGTGTCGAGGCCATAGCCGGTGAGTTCCGCCGGGTGGCGTTGGCCCACCCGAATGCGTTCATCCTGCTGGTCACCCGGCCGGTGGGTTCGACAGTGGCTCTCCGGGCCTTCGACACCGCGATGGTCCTGCTGGCCAACGCGGGATTCGACACTGCCACGTCCGTTCACATACTTCGAACGATAGTCGCCCTCCATACCGGATCCGTCCTACGCGAACTCAACGGCGGATGGAACTTGCTCGTTGACCAGCAGCAGTCACCCGAGCTACTTGCCCTCCGGATGGGGGAGCTGCGGGCAGCCGGCTTCCCCGCGCTGGCCACGGCAGCCTCCGATCTTGCCGTCTGTGACCATGAAGAGGAGTACCGGTTCGGACTGAAACTACTTCTCATCGGGTTGCGCCAGCTTCTGGCCAGCCGGTGAGAAACCGGATTCCACGGAGTTCCTGTTCCCGGCGCACCCCCTCCCGGTAATCACCTAGTTGATTCTGTAATATCCGCGACCTTGTCTGACGAGCTGGACTCGGACAGGGACGGTGGCGGCAACCCCCACGCCGCCGAAGTCGGAAATCCCCCTCCCCGGAGCCATAGACCGTGATGTAACAACCACTCCACGTACACGAGTAGGGCGATATGTACCCACAGGGACCTGCTCAGGCGTGACGTCCCACGCATCTGGGCGTTCGGTGAATGCCCGGGTTTGCCACGCGGTTGGGTTGGAATCGTCGGACGTCGGGCGTCGCCGGCGGCGGTCGAGAGCGGCACAGGTGATGTCAGCCCTGCCGGTGAGCTCAGGAGGAGAACCGAACGGTGCGTGAGGAGAGTAACGGCGCCTGTGAACCAGAGCAGGTAGGACGTCCGTTCCCACCGGAGGCGCCGCGCCAATGGCTGCTGCGGGCGACCGTCATCGCCTGTGTCGCCGCGGTCGCCGCAGCCACCCCGACCTCCGGCGTGGCCGGCAGCGCGGTCGGGGCCGCCGATGCCCCCAGCATGGCGATCCAAGCATTCACCGTTCCAGGCTTCTCCACCGCGAACAGTGCCACCATCGGGTCCCAGACGTCGAACGCCGTCCAGAAGGTGATTCCGGGCGTGGTCAGCATTGTTTCCAGGCTCAGTTCCCAGAATGCCTCCGTCGCCGGAACCGGCATGGTGCTGCGTTCCTCCGGTGAGGTACTCACCAACAATCACGTCGTCCAGGACACCGCGGGCATCACCGTCACTGTCGCCGGCAGCGGTCGAACCTTCACCGCCGACATCGTCGGTACCGACCCGACCGACGATGTCGCCGTGCTCCAGCTGAAAAGTGCTTCAGGGCTCGTCACGGTTCCGATCGGTGATTCCTCCAAGGTAGTCGTCGGCGACTCGGTCGCCGCCATCGGCAATGCCGAAGGCGGCGCGCCGAGCGTCGTCGCCGGAACCGTCAAGGCGCTCAACCAGAGCATCACCGCAACCGATTCCGACGGGGGGAATGCCGAGCAGCTCACCGGGCTGATCAAGAGTGACGTACCGATCAAACCCGGCTTCTCCGGTGGCCCTCTCATCAGCACGACCGGCGAAGTCATCGGGATGGACACCGCGGCGACAGCGCTCAACGAGTACCTGCCAGCCGGTCTGCGGGCCGGATACTCCATCCCGATCAACCATGCCGTGTCCGTGGCCAAACAGCTCGAGTCCGGGAAAACCACTGCCGCCGGACATGTCGCGACCACCGGCCTGCGCTCGGTACCGGCCACGCACGTCCAGATGGCGAGCGGCAGAGTCGTCGACAGCGTCGGAGCCGTGGATGACCAGAGCGGGCGGAACGCCCCTGACTCCCCCATGCCGGGTATCACCAGGAACATATCCGGCGGACCGTTTCGGTCACGACCGCGTTTCTGTTCGCAGGAACGCGACAGCTGAACCGAATGTTTCACATG
>NZ_CAKKTK010000086.1:0-19217 GCF_920656135.1 Frankia sp. Cppng1_Ct_nod
AACACGGCCATCAGTGATCCATCCTCATCGTCTTTCCCGGCGGGCGGCCTGGGCGGGCCGCGGCTGGGGGGCGCTCGCCGCGTCCCAGCGGGCATAGGCGTCGACGATGTCGCTGACAAGCCGGTGGCGTACGACGTCCGTGCTGGTCAGGGTCGCAAAGTGAACGTCGTCCACACCGTCGAGGATCTCCCGGACCACGCGTAGGCCGCTGCGGGTACCGCTGGGCAGGTCCACCTGGGTGATGTCCCCGGTCACGACGATCTTGGCACCGAACCCAAGCCGGGTCAGGAACATCTTCATCTGCTCGGCGGAGGTGTTCTGCGCCTCGTCCAGGAGGATGAAGGCATCGTTGAGGGTCCGCCCGCGCATGTACGCAAGCGGTGCCACCTCGATGGTGCCGCTCTGGATCAGCCGAGGAATCGTGTCCGGGTCGATCATGTCGTGCAGGGCGTCGTAGAGCGGGCGCAGATATGGGTCGATCTTGTCGTAGAGGGTGCCCGGCAGGAAACCGAGCCGCTCCCCCGCCTCGACCGCCGGCCGGGTCAGGATGATCCGGTTCACCTGCTTGGACTGCAACGCCTGGACGGCCTTGGCCATGGCCAGATAGGTCTTGCCGGTGCCGGCCGGGCCGATACCGAACACGATCGTGTGGACGTCGATCGCGTCCACGTACCGCTTCTGGTTCAGCGTCTTCGGCCGGATGGTCCGGCCGCGGCTGGACAGGATGTTGAGGGTGAGCACCTCCGCCGGCCGTTCCGCGCTGCCGCTGCGCAACATCGACAGCGAATGGTCGACGTGGGACGGCGTCAGCTCCGCACCGGACTCCAGCAGGGCGATCAACTCCGCGAAAAGCTTCGCGGCCAAGGCGTTCTCGGCCGGGGCACCGGTGATGGTGATCTCGTTACCGCGGACGTGGATATCGGACGATAACGCCTGCTCGACCACGCGCAGCAACTCGTCTTGGTGGCCGAGCAGGCTCACCATACTGTGCGCGCCCGGGACGACGATGCGCGTGACGGTCCGCTGGTCGGACGGGGTGGTGGAATCGGTCATGAGTTGCGGCCGGCGTCGGCCACGAGACCTCTCAAACGACATGGGTCAGGACGGTCCTTTAGTCTAGCGATCCCAGCGGGATGTGTGGGAGAACACGACCGCGGCGGCGACCACACCCGCCGTCGATGTCCGTAACACGGTGCCCCCCAGCCGGAAGGGCCTTGCTCCGGATGCGGCGAACACCTCCAGCTCACCTTCGGTGAGCCCGCCCTCCGGACCCACCACGACAACGATCTCCGGTGATCCCGACGTAGCCGCGACAGGCTGAGCGTCGAGCGCGCCGGAGACCAACGCGCCGGAGATCAACGCTCCGGAGATCAACGCGCCGGCGACCAACGGCTCGGTGGCCGCCTCGTGCAGGACCGCGGCAAGGTCCGCGCCGGCAAGCCGGGCGGCCACCGCGTCGGTGTCGGCGAGACCCCCGATCCGGGGCCAGAACACCCGCCGGGACTGCTTGGCCGCCTCATGCGCCGTCGTCACCCAGCGCCCGTGCGCACGCGCACCCCGGTCAGCGTCCCAGCGGACGATCGACCGGGACGCCGCCCAGGGGATGATCTCGTCCACCCCTACCTCGGTCATCAGCTCGACGGCAAGCTCACCACGGTCGCCCTTGGCCAGGGCCTGAACGACCACCAGCCGGGGGGCGGGCGCCGGGTGCACGACCCTGCGGTCTACCGCGCAGTCGACCTCATCCCGACGGCACCGCAGCACCGTGCACTCGGCCACGACACCGCAACCATCGGTGATGTCCAGTCGTTCACCAGGGTGTAGCCGGCGCACCGTCGCGGCATGTCGGCCTTCCGGACCGGACAGTGTCAGCTCGCGCACGTCCGGCACGCAGCCCTGGTGGAACAGAGGCGCGGTCAGCGGTCGGATCCCGTGCGGGCAGGCTCACGCCGTGGACCCGTCATGCCTACCGCGCCCCGCGGGACCCGCGGAGCCGGGAGAAGAAGCCCTGCCCGTCAATGGACCCGCTGCCGTTGGTCACCACCGCCGGCTGTTCTTCGTCCCGCAATTTCGCGAGCTCACGCAACAGCCGCTCCTGATCGGCATCGATCCTGGTCGGGGTCTCCACCACCACGTGAATGTGCAGATGACCGCGTCCGACCGAACGCAGGTGCGGAACACCCCGACCACTCATCGTGATCACATGATTGGGCTGGGTACCCGGCTTGACCGTGATGGTCTCGGCGCCGTCCAGAGTGTCCAGCTCGCACGTGGTGCCGAGTGCCGCCGCGGTCATCGGGATACGCAGCTCACAGTGCAGATCGTCGCCCTCTCGGGTGAAAACCGGGTGGGTCCGCTCCTGTACCTCGACGTAGAGGTCGCCGTTGGGTCCGCCGCCTGGGCCGACCTCGCCCTCGCCGGATAGCCGGATCCGCATCCCGTCCTCGACACCAGACGGGATCTTGACGGTGAGGTTGCGACGCTTTCGCACCCGTCCGTCGCCACCGCACTCCCGGCACGGATGTTCGATCACCGTCCCGGTGGCGCCGCAGCGGTTACACGGCCTGGATGTGACCATCTGCCCGAGAAACGAGCGGGTCACCTGCTGGATCTCCCCCCGCCCGTTACACACCGAGCAGGTCACCGGGCGGCTCCCCGGAGCAGCCCCGTCCCCGGAGCAGATGCCGCAAACCACCGCGGTGTCGACGGCGATGTCCTGGGTCGTCCCGAACGCGGTCTCAGCAAGATCCAGCTCCAGTCGGAGCAACGCGTCGTTGCCGCGGCGGACCCTTGAGCGCGGCCCACGACTTGCACCACCGCCGAAGAAGGCGTCCATGATGTCGCCGAGGCCACCGAAACCGGCACCGAACGCCGACCCGCCGGCTCCACCACCGGGCGCCAGCGGGTCACCGCCGAGGTCGACGATCTGGCGTTTCTCCGGGTCCGACAACACCTCGTAGGCGGCGGTCACGGTCTTGAACCGCTGCGCCGCCTCCGGGTCGGGGTTCACGTCGGGATGCAGCTCGCGGGCGAGCTTGCGGTACGCCCGCTTGAGTTCGTCGTTCGAGGCGTCCCGGCGCACGCCGAGCACCTCGTAGTAGTCGGTGGCCATCAGTCGGCACCCAAGAGATCACCTACGTACTTGGCGACGGCACGCACGGCCGCCATGGTTCCCGGATAGTCCATCCGCCTTGGACCGACCACTCCGAGGCCGCCCAACGCGGACGCTCCGCGACCGTACCCCGTCGCCACCACCGAGGTGGAACGCAGCGCATCCACGTTGTTCTCACGGCCAATACGCACCGTAACGGTATCGAGGTCCCGAACCTCGCCGATCAGTTTCAACAGAACGACCTGCTCCTCCAGAGCCTCCAGAAGCGGACGCAGCGTATCGGCAAAATCGAGCGCCGACCGAGTCAGGTTGGCAGTGCCCGCCAGCGCGATCCGCTCCTCCGGCTTTTCGACCAGTGCCTCCATCACCACCGCGATCAAAGTGTTCAGGTACGGACGCAGATCGGGACGGGCCTCGTCAGGCAGGTCCGCGACCGCCTCCGGCGCGTCCACCAGGCGGCGTCCGTTCAGCGCCCCGTTGAGCACTCCCCTCAGCTCACCGACGATCAGGTCGTCCACCGGAGCAGGGATCTCGACGACGCGCTGTTCAACCCGTCCGGTGTCGGTGATCAGCACGAGCAGCAGTCGCGCCGGGGTGATCGTCACAATCTCGATGTGCCGGACGCTACTGCACGACAGGGACGGGTACTGCACGACCGCGACCTGGCGGGTGAGCTGCGCGAGCAGGCGTACCGAGCGCCGGACCACGTCATCGAGGTCGACAGCACCTTCGAGGAAGCTCTGGATAGCCCGCCGCTCCGCCCTTGACAGCGGCTTGACGCCCGACAAGCGGTCGACGAACAGGCGATAGCCCTTGTCCGTGGGGATCCGCCCCGCGCTGGTGTGCGGCTGGGTGATGTACCCTTCCTCCTCAAGCGCAGACATGTCGTTACGAACGGTAGCCGGAGACACCCTGAGCTGGTGACGTTCGGCCAGCGCCTTGGACCCGACAGGTTCGTTGCTGAGCACGAAGTCCTCGACGATGGCACGCAGCACATCCAACCGCCGCTCCTCCAGCACGTCGTATCACCCCTTTGCCATGCTCAGGCCGTTGGACGAGGTCAGCCACGACCATCCGAGGCCGCAGGACCAGCGCCCGCCCCACGGACGCACTCTGGCACTCTGTTGCCGCGAGTGCCAAGTGTAGCTGTCTCGGACTCCAGCCGAGACGGACAAACAAACCAGCGAGCGCAGGAACTCAGTCCGGGAGAAGATCACGTATCACGGTGTCCGCCAGCAGCCGTCCCCGCAGGGTGAGCAGGACCCGCCCGGCGGCGAGCGCCGCCGGATCGACCAGCCCGTGCGCGGCAAGCCCGCTGGTCCGGGCCTGTCCCGCGACGGTCAGTTCCCCGACGGCAAGGCCGTCGCGGAGCCTGACCCCGAGCATCACCCGTTCCATCCGCACCGCCGCCTCACCAAGCTCCTCCCGGGCCGCCGCCGGACTCGTCCGTTCAGCGAGCAGCGCACTGTAGGCCGCCGGATGGCGGACGTTCCACCAGCGCACTCCCCCGACATGGCTGTGGGCTCCCGGCCCGAAGCCCCACCAGTCATGGCCGCGCCAGTACCCGAGGTTGTGCCGACTGCGGGAATCGTGATCACGGGCCCAGTTGCTGATCTCATACCAGCTCAGCCCTGCCGCGGCCAGGGTCTCCTCGGCCTGCTGGTAGCGGTCGGCCATCATGTCGTCGTCGGGTGGAAGCAGCTCGCCACGCCGGACCCGCCGAGCCAGCCGGGTGCCGTCCTCGACGGTCAGCGCATACGCGCTGACATGGTCGGGCTCAAGTTCGACCACCGCGTCCAGGCTCGCCTGCCAGTCCCGGTCGGACTCGCCCGGCGTGCCGTAGATGAGGTCGAGGTTGACGTGGGCGAAGCCCGCCTTGCGCGCCCAGCTGACCACGTCCGGGACGCGTCCGGGCGTGTGCCTGCGGTCCAGCGCGGCAAGTACGTGGGACCGGGCGCTCTGCATACCGAACGACACACGTGTGTAGCCGGCTACGCGCAGCCATTCCAGCGTGCCGGCGTCCACGGACTCGGGATTGGCTTCCGTTGTGATCTCAGCGTCCGTGGCGAGACCGAACTCGGTGTCGATCATTCGAAGTAGCCGGCCGAGGTCCTCGGCGGGCAGCAGGGTCGGCGTCCCGCCACCGACGAAGACCGTCGAGACCGGTACGTCGGCCGGGCCGAGAACGGACCGGGCCAGGCTCAGCTCGCCGGCAAGCGTCTCCACGAACGTTCCGACGGCGACGCCCGGCCCGAGCTCGGACGCCGTGTAGGTGTTGAAGTCGCAGTAGCCACAGCGGGTCGCGCAGTACGGGACGTGCACGTAGACGCCGAACGGACGGGTACCGAACCCGTCCGTGGCCCACGCCGGGAGCGCACCGTCCGCCGGAACCCCAGGGCCCGCCCGGCCGGCGGCGTCGCCGGACAGCCCGCGACCGGAGTCGGCCGCCGAGATGCGTGACATGACCATAGTGTGCCTGACTGGCAACGCTGTGTCTGCCAGTCTTGCCCCCTTTCATTACAGCAATCGCACCGACACCCCAGCTGGAAATTGCCCGACCGCCAACACGGTTGGCCATTTGTTGATAATTTACGGGATAATATGGACGAAGCGTCGTGGAATCGTGGTCCCCTGCCAGGGAAGCTCATGAACATGAATGACGACGCCGTGCGCGGTGTCCTCGACAACATCGAGGATCTGCTTCCCCCTCACACGACGGAGTACCGATCCGGCACCCTGACCGGACCGGCGGGTTCAGCCAGCCGCGACGAACCCGCGACCGAACCGATCCACCTACCTTCCACCTCCACCCGGATCCGCTGACCCTCCCCTCCCCGGATTTCCCCCCTCGGAAATCCGGGGATCCCGGAGCCGGGCCGCCCCGGCACCCCGGCTACTTGGTGGTCTTGGGTGTATCCGTGGAGAGCGCTGCGATAAAGGCTTCCTGGGGGACCTCGACACGGCCGATGGTCTTCATCTTCTTCTTGCCCTCCTTCTGCTTCTCCAGCAGCTTGCGCTTGCGGGTGATGTCACCCCCGTAGCACTTGGCCAAGACGTCCTTGCGGATGGCGCGGATGTTCTCCCGTGCGATGATCCGGCTGCCGATCGCGGCCTGAATCGGCACCTCGAACTGCTGGCGGGGGATCAGCTCCCGTAGTCGCGAGGTCATCGCCACCCCGTAGCCGTATGCCTTGTCCCGGTGGACGATCGCGGAGAACGCGTCCACCGCCTCCCCCTGCAGGAGGATGTCGACCTTCACCAGGTCGGACACCTGTTCCCCGGCCGGTTCGTAGTCGAGGCTCGCATACCCACGGGTCCGCGACTTCAGGGCGTCGAAGAAGTCAAAAATGATCTCTCCGAGCGGTAGCCGGTACTTGAGTTCAACCCGGTCGGTGGACAGGTAGTCCATCCCGTCCAACGTGCCGCGCCGCCCCTGGCAGAGCTCCATGACCTGCCCGACGAAATCCGACGGCAGCAGCACCATGGCGTCCACGACCGGCTCGTACACCTCCGCAATCTTTCCCGCCGGCCAGTCACTCGGGTTGGTGACGACGGTCTCGCCGCCGTCCTCCATCACCACCCGGTAGACCACGTTCGGCGCGGTGGAGATGAGCGTGAGACCGAACTCCCGTTCCAGGCGCTCTCGAACGATCTCCAGATGGAGCAGGCCGAGGAAGCCGCAGCGGAAGCCGAACCCGAGCGCCGCGGAGGTCTCCGGCTCGTAGGTCAACGCGGCGTCGTTGAGCTGCAGTTTGTCCAGCGCCTCACGCAGCGCCGGATACTCGCTGCCATCCATCGGGTACAGACCGCTGTATACCATCGGACGTGGATTACGATAGCCGCCGAGCGGGCGCTCGGCCGGCCGGCCCGTCGACGTCACCGTGTCACCCACACGCGCCTGCCGGACGTCCTTGACACCCGGGATCAGATAGCCGACCTCTCCCGCGGACAGTCCCTCCGTCGGGATCGGATCCGGCGAGATCACTCCGACCTCAAGGGTCTCGTGGCTGGCCCGGGTCGACATCATCAGGCAGCGGTCGCGGGTGGTGAGACGTCCATCGACCACCCGCACATAAGTGATCACACCCCGATAGGTGTCGTAGACGCTGTCGAAGATCATGGCTCGGGCGGGCGCGTCCGGGTCACCCATGGGCGCGGGAATCCGCCGGACGATCTCGTTGAGCAGCTCGGGCACACCCTGGCCGGTCTTGCCCGACACCCGCAACACGTCACCAGGATCACATCCGATGATCTGTGCCAGCTCGGCCGCGTACTTCTCGGGCTGCGCGGCCGGCAGATCGATCTTGTTCAGGACCGGGATGATCTGCAGGTCGTTCTCGAGCGCCAGATACAGATTGGCCAGTGTCTGCGCCTCGATGCCCTGGGCCGCGTCGACAAGCAACACCGCGCCCTCACATGCCGCCAGCGACCGGCTGACCTCATAGGTGAAGTCAACGTGACCAGGAGTATCGATCAGGTGCAGGACGTAGTCACGTCCGTCGTCCGCCTGCCATGGCAGGCGGACACTCTGCGCCTTGATCGTGATGCCACGCTCACGCTCAATGTCCATACGATCCAGGTACTGGGCGCGCATGTTGCGCGCCTCAACGACACCGGTGACGCCTAGCATCCGGTCTGCGAGCGTCGACTTGCCATGGTCGATATGGGCGATGATGCAGAAGTTGCGGATCGACGCCTGGTCGACCGGTGCCTGGTTGATACGACGGGGGTCGGAGGCTGCGGGCACGCGGGGGTCTTCTCGTTTCGTCGGGACGGACTGTTCTCCGGGGCGGACCGTGCTCCGGGGCTCTGCTCATCGTGCCAGGACTCGGGCGCCTCCATCGCCCCACACCCGCGCGATATGCCCGCGGGATGCTCCTGCGCGGCCCGGCGCCGGCCGGTCGGCGCCCACCTGCCCGCGATCCCTTGGTAAGTTGATAGGGTTGCAGCCGCATACCCAGCTGTGCCGGGTGCTGCAAACCGGTGCTGCAAACCGGGGGCTGCACCTGTCCGGGGTGGTCGTGAACCGAGAACGGGACCCGACCGCCACTCATGCCGATTCGACGACCAGGGGTTCTTTCGCGTGGCCAACATCAAGTCGCAGATCAAGCGCAACCTCACCAACGAGAAGCGACGGCTGCGCAACAAGGCCGTGAAGTCCGAGCTGAAGACGGTCATTCGCCGTTTCCGGCAGGCCGTGGACTCCGGTGACAGCGAGCGTGCCGGTCTGGAACTGCGCATCGCCTCGCGCAAGCTCGACAAGGCTGTCAGCAAGGGTGTCATCCACGCGAACCAGGCTGCCAACAAGAAGTCCGCGATGGCCGCACGTCAGGCCTCGCTGACCGACGCCTGACGTTGACGCACACCGTCAGCTGACGGCTGAGCCGTCCCTGACGGCCACCGCCGTGTGCCACAGCCCGCGCTGGACGTCAGTCCACTCGCGGGTCTGTGGTTTTCATCACTCAACCGGCGTTACGGTGGTCTTACTCATCTGTTCAGTAACGGCTGTTGGCTCGGTGACTACTCGGGACTTTGATCAGTTATCCGTGTGATGACGGGCATGTTCCACCTCTGTCCACAACATACTTCTGATCATGTTGTTGTAGGCCACCATCGCGGCCACCGTCAGCGGCAGAGCCAGGATCACCCACGCGCTCGCCAGATCCGCCAGAGTTATGAGCAGGGCAAGCAGGATGCTGCCAACGCCAAGGAACCCACGCGACCGGCCCGAGATGTCGAAGCCGCCCAGGCCATGCTCCTGATCGTCCCGGTGCCTGTGGGTGTGGCCGTCGTGATGACCGTGATGACCGTGATCGGGCAGCCGGACCGGTTCGGACGGGCTCACGTCGCCGCGTTCTTCGTCGCGGGTCCTCGAACGCGGTTCGCCCCCCGCGCCAGAAACGGCCCCCACGCCGGGAACAGCCCCGTCGCCGGGAACAGCCCCGTCGCCAGAAACGGCCCCGTCGTCGGGCGGTATCGCCTCAGAGGTCATCTACGGGCTCCCGCCGTATCGCCACGAGCCGACACGACCTCGGTGATCAACCGTTCCAACCCATAGGCCGGGTCGACAGCGCCGCCCTTGACGGCCGAGTCAGCTGCGCTTGCAGCACGCATCGCGCGGGCCAGCCCGTCGTCGCTCCAGGCCCGGGCTGCACGCTGGGACCGCTCCACCTTCCAGTCAGGCATGCCGAGACTGCGTGCCAGCTCCCAGGTGGAGCCTCCGCTTGCGGAGGCTACCCGGGCAAGATCTCGCAGTCCGGTGGTCACCGCACTGGCGACGAGAACCGGTGGAACTCCGTTACCGAGAGTCTGCCGCAGAACGGTGAGGGCCTGCGCGAGTTCTCCCGCGATCGCCGCGTCCGCAACCGCGAACCCGGTGGCCTCCGCCAGGCCACGACGGTACTGGGCGACCAGCGTCTCATTGACCACCCCACCCGAGTCTGTAACCATCTGGACGCACGTCGAAGCAAGCTCCCGCAGATCACCCCCGACCGCCTCCACCAGTGCCTTCACCGCGCCAGGGCTGATCTGACCACCCAACCGGCGGACCTCGGTGGCGACAAAGTCGTGGCGATCCCGGGTACGGGTGATGCGTGCCGCTGTCACGACCGTCGCCTTGGCCGCCTTCATCGCGTCCACCAGTTTGCGGTTGCGCACAGCGCCACTGTGAACGACAACGAGCACAACATCGTCCAGCGGCCGGACGCTGTAGGCCAGCAGCGCATCCCGGAGATCCTCCGCGAGTTCCTGTGCACCGCGGACCACGACAACCCGCAGCCCGCCGAACATCGAAGGACTGGTCAGATCGACCACATCGCTGTCGGTAAGCTCGCCGGGCGCCCGGTCGACGATCTCCACCTGCGGATCGTGGGCCCGAGCAGCATCGACTACTTCCCGGACACCCCGAGAGACCAGCAGCTCCTCGTCGCCCGTGACAAGGACCAGCCGCGGCAGTGCGAACGTTGACGCCACGCTGGGGAGCATGTCACGAGGGCGGCCCACGGGCTGTCATGCCCTGGCCGGAATATGCCGCGCGTTCATGCATACGGTCGGGACCCGCGGCAGCACGACCCGCGGCAGCACGACCCGCGGCAGCACGACGCACCCTGTCACCCCGACGGAGGCCACGAAACAGCGAACCGCATCATGATGACCAGTTGTGTGCCCAGCGCCCCGGCGCACACGGCGGCAAGAACCCGGCGCCCGTGACGCCGACGGATCGCCCCCAGCACAACGATGGTGACGGCGAGGAGAGCGAGTGCGCCGAGCGGACCGCCCGGCCATCCGATCTGTGCCCCGGGTGCCCGCGCCGCCACGTGGGCAACCGTGATCAACCATCCACAGGGCAGGCCGGCTACGGTCGCGAGCAGGCGGGCCAGCGGATCACATACCAGCGCGGCCATCGTGGCGAGCACCCCGAGGATCGTCGCCGGGGCGACCGCGACGTCCGCCACCATGTTGGCGGGAACGGCTAGCAGGCTGACGCCGCCACCAACCGCGACCAGGATCGGCGAGCAGGCGACATGCGCCGCCGCGGCGACCGCGAGCGTTTCAGCCAGCCACCGCGGCATCCGACGGGCAAGGGCCTCACGCCAGCCCGGCGCCAGGACCACCAGCCCGGCGGTGGCGAGCACCGACAGGGTGAACCCGACCGAGCGGGCGAGATCTGGATCAGCGAGAACGAGCAGCAGAATGGTCGCCGAAAGCGCGGGGATCGCCACCCGTGGTCTCCCACTGCCGGCCGCGACAACTCCGATCAGCCCCATGACGCCCGCACGCAGAACGCTGGGTGACGGTCGGGCCAGCACGACAAAACCGAACAGGGCCAATGCGACCCATGCGGCCTGTAACCGCGGACCCAACCGACTGCGTCGTACGACAAGGGTCGCCGCGGCGATGATGATCGCGCAGTTCGCCCCGGAGACAGCCACGAGATGGGACATCCCAGCGGTCCGGAAATCCTCCCGAACCTCGTCATCAAGGTTGCTCGTGTCACCGATGACCAGACCGGGCAGCAGCCCCCGACGTGCGCCGGGCAGCCCTGAAGCGGCATCGCGCAATCCCTGCCGGAGATGACCGGCCGCCCGCTGCATTGCCGAAGGTTCACCAACCGTCACCGGCGGAGCCCGGACGAAGATGACCGCGGCAACGGTGTCACCCGAACGTGGCGGTGCGAGGTTTCCGGAGGTGCGGATCCGCTGGCTCGGCAGCAGGCCTTCCCAACCAGGCGCGGTTGCCAGTACAAGGACGGGCTGGCGCAGCCGGATGCTACTCCCACCGACGGTGAGCTGCCGGACCCGTACCGGGATGATGACCAGCTCGGAGTTACCGCCATGACTGATCCGCGGATCACCGGTGACCTCGCCGTCGACGGTGGCGGAAGCCCGAGCCCCGCCGAGGCCGGCGAGCGGACCGTGGGTACGGGCGCGGGCCGGGATGCCCGCCGAGAGCACCCCTGCGGCAAGACAGGCAAGGCAGGCAAGACCCGCGGCCACGGGCCTCCAGACCTGCTGACACCGGAGCAGGAGCACCGTGAGCAGCACCACCACGCATACCAGCGTCCCGGCGAGCCACAGGACGACCTCCGATGGAACGACCGTTTCCGCGCAGGCAGCACCTACCCAGGCCGCAAGCGCCGGACCGACGAGCCGAAGATCGGCCGGACGGTGCACGTCGACCCCGAGCATGTCCATGCCTGCCATCCGTGCCATGCGGTCGCCGCCCATCAGACGGTGATGAACGGGAGCAGATCCGCGAGCCGTTTGTCGCCGACCCCAGTCACCTCTCCCAGCTGTCGGGTGGAGGTGAATCCGCCATGCGCCTCACGCCACTCGACGATCCGCTGTGCCAGGACCGGGCCGACACCGGGCAGGCCATCGATGGCTTCGACGGAAGCGGTGTTGAGGTTCAGCGGTGTGGCCGGTGCGGCAGCCGACGACCTCGCGCCGCCCCCACCGCTGCCACCACTCACAGGCTGCGGCGGCGCCGGGCCTGGTCGGCCATCCACAAGAATCTGCTCACCGTCGACCAGACGGCGGGCAAGCGCGAGACCTGATGTGTCGAGCCCGGGCAGAACTCCCCCAGCCTGGGCGACAGCATCCATCACCCGGGATCCGGCCGGCAGGGTGACCACCCCGGGCCTGTGTACCTTCCCGACCACGTCGACGACGATCTGCGCAGTCGGACTCCTCGTAGCGCCGGCCGGTGACCATGCGGCGTTCGGTCGGGGGCCGGTACCGTCCGCACCACCATGTTCCCGGTCGGCGGAGGCGACCGCCGCGTTCGACCCGGAACGCAGGTTCGTGGTAACCGGCACCGCCCTGCTCTGCCAGGCGAACCACCCTGTTGCCAGCGCCGCGACAAGCACAACGATGGCGAGCAGTAGCGCCCCGCGTAAGGACGGATCCACAAGGCCGCCGCGCAGCGCCCGGGGCAGCAACCCGGCAAGCCGCACCGTGGCGCTCCCGGGAACCGGCTGCCGGCCCGGCCGACCGACAGCGTTCTCGGAGAGCAACTCGTCCAGGGAGGCATGCTCCTCGGGTACGTCTCCTCTCGCCTCGGGCCGGGAGCGCCGGTCGGGGACACTCGGGCCGGACGATCCCGGGTGGACAACCTCCGGATCCATCATGTCGGGATCGACGATGTCGGACCAGACCGACTCCGTTGTCGGAACCTCGGGGACGGCTACGCCCGGAGTCCACCTGGAGAAGACGGGCGGATGTCCTGGACGCCGCGAGCCGTCCTCCTGTGAGGAATCCGCCAGGATGTGATCGTCACCTGGTCCCGGGATCAAGACGCCTGCCTGCGACACCCGGCGCCGCGCGGCAGCCGTTGCCTCGTTTCGTCGGACGCTACGCATAAACGAAAGATCAGCCATGTCCACGACGGTAGGACGCCCCGTGAGCCTGTCGTACGCAACGCAGGGAACCTGTGGATAACGAGAACTCATCCACAGGCGTACGGAACGTGACAGGCCACTTCGGTTATGATCGCCCACAGCGACCGGAGATTGCGCATATCCCAGGTTATCCGGGATACGGCGCGTATAGTTGCGTCACACAACTAAGCGGCGGGCACTGTACTGCGGACAGGTCGCGTCCTACGCCGAGCGCCCACTATCACCGGATGCGGTACCGCTGCACAAGCAACACCGATGAACCCGGACGACGGAGGATGAATGACGACTCAGCCCGACGTCGTCGGTGGTGAAGAATCACCAGCCGGCACCGCTACAGGCCTACCCCACCGGCAAATCATCATTATCATCATCGGACTGATGATGGGGATGCTGCTCGCGGCACTGGACCAGACCATTGTCTCGACCGCGCTTCCGACCATTGTCGGCGAGTTCCACCGCGGCGATATGCTCTCCTGGCTGGTGACGGTCTACCTGTTGACCTCCACCGTTTCGGCCCCGATCTACGGGAAGGCCAGCGACCTGTACGGACGCAGAACCGTACTCCAGATTTCCATCATCATCTTCCTGATCGGCAGCACATTCAGCGGGCTTTCTCAGTCGATGTACCAGCTCGTCGGGTTCCGCGCATTGCAGGGCCTCGGAGCCGGCGGACTTCTCTCGCTGGCTTTTGCTGTTGTCGGGGACATCATTCCGCCGCGGGAACGCGGACGCTATCAGGGGTACTTCGGCGGGGTTTTCGGAGCAGCAAGCATCCTCGGTCCCGTCATCGGCGGCTTCTTCGTCGACCATGCGTCATGGCGTTGGGTTTTCTTCATCAACATCCCGGTCGGATTCGCCGCGCTCGTCGTCATCAACCGGACCCTACGACTACCGTTCCAGGGCCGCCGTGCGGTCATCGACTGGGCCGGTGCGGCGCTCCTCGTCACCGGGGTCACTGCAATCCTTCTCGCCACCCAGACCGGGGGTAGGGACTTCCCGTGGGCGTCCTGGCAGATCAGCACGATGATCGCCATCGGTATCATGCTGATCGCCGCTTTCACGCTACGTGAGCGGATCGCTCCCGAGGCGATTCTTCCGCCACGGCTGTTCGCCAATGACGTCTTCAGGGTCTCCGCGCTGCTGAGCCTTATCACCGGCATCTTCATGTTCGGGTCGCTTATCTTTCTCCCGCAGTACCTGCAGCTCGTTCATGGCATCAGCGCCACGGTCAGTGGGCTGCAGACACTCCCGATGCTCGCAGGCCTCCTGCTGACCTCGATCGCGTCCGGCCGACTGATCAGCAGCAGCGGACACTACAAACGATTCATTGTCAGCGGCACGATCGGGGTCACGGTCGGGCTTCTCCTGCTGAGCCGAATCCGCGCCGACACGAGCCTGGTGACACTCGGCTGTTCCATGTTTGTCTTCGGCTGCGGCCTGGGACTTCTCCTTCAGAATGTCACGCTGGCGGTACAGAACGCCGTGGATCCCCGCGACATGGGTACCGCGACGTCGAGCGTCACCTTCCTGCGAACGCTGGGAGGCGCAATCGGCGCATCCGCACTCGGTGCCGTGCTCACCGCCCAACTTACGACGAATATCGCCCGTCGGATACCAGGCGCGCAGAACGGTGGGACGAACATCAATCGTCTGATCTCGGCACCACACGAGGTCGCACAAATGGCGGCGCCGGTACGAAATGCGATTCGGATCGCCTACTCCGACTCCCTGGGACGGGTCTTCCTCACAGCCGCCCCGATCGGCATCGCCGCATTCCTGGTCAGCCTGTTCCTTCGGGAGGTCGAACTACGTGGATCAGCCGGGCTGTTCCGTGGCGAAGCATCCGGGGACGACGCAGACCTGACCGCGCCGACGGCCGTCACGCCGAACCGCCTGTGACGCTGTCGTGATCTGACATGTTCGCGAGGTAGGTTGTCACCGGAACAGGCAATTCACCGCTCATGAGAGGAAGCCACCGACAGGGAGGACACCATGAGCACATCAGGTGCCAGCCTCGAGAGGCTCACCGGAAGCTGGATGATCGACCCTGATCACAGCCTGCTGGGCTTCGCCGTGCGACACGCGATGGTGACGACCGTCCGCGGCAGCTTCAGATCGTTCGAAGGCACGTTGCACCTCAACGGATCCGAGCCCACCGCATCGACCGCGATGGCCGTCATCCACACCGCAAGCATCGATACCGGCAACACCGATCGTGACAACCACCTGCGCTCCCCTGATTTCCTTGACGTCGAGAAGTACCCCACGATCACCTTCGACAGCATGAACATGAAGATCGGGGATAAACCGGACGTCTATCTGGTCACGGGCGACCTGACGATCAGGGGTACGACCCGTGCCGTCGACGTGGTCGTCGAGTTCCAGGGCAGCGCCGTGGACCCGTTCGGCAACACCCGTGCCGGTTTCACCGGTTCCACCGCCATCAGCCGAAAGGAATTCGGCCTCACCTGGAATGCCGTACTGGAGACAGGTGGCGTCCTCCTGGGCGACAAGGTCGGGATCGAGCTCGACATCTCGGCCATCAGGGCCTCCTGAGCTCGACCGATCAGCGCTCATTCCGTGATGGGATGCTGAGACCATGCGTGTGGCGCTGCTGGGTCCGCTGGCGATTGCCGATGATCTGCGTGCGGGCGGAGCCCTGCGACCACTCGACACCGGCGGCCCACGTCTACGCTGCCTGCTGGCGCTGCTCGCCCTCAACGCCGATCGTGCTGTCGGGTTCGCGACACTTGCCAACGCGCTATGGGGTGACCAGCCGCCGAATGGCGCCACGAACGCACTCCAGTCGCTGGTGTCCCGGCTGCGCCGGACCCTACGGGAAAATTGGCTGCCTACGATCAGCGACGGAACCGGACAGCTGGTCGTCACCACCACCGCCGGTTATCGACTCGCCATCGATCCTGACGACGTCGACGTCCACCGGTTCGATCGGCTCACGGGCGACGGCCGGCGTGCCCTGACCGGTGGTGACCCGGCGACCGCGACCGAACTGCTGTACAGCGCGCTGGATCTGTGGCGAGGACCGGCATTCGTCGACATCTCCGGTGTCGCGGTCACAGCCAGTCATGTGGCCCGTTTCGAAGATCTCAGAATTACCGCCCTCGAGAATCTCTTCGGCGCGGAGCTGGCTCTGGGCCGTCAGGCTGACATCCTCGGCGATCTGGAAGGCCTCGCTCGTGCTCATCCCCTGCGTGAGCGGTTACGCGTTCACTGGATCACCGCTCTTGCCCGCCTGGGACGTACGGCCGATGCCCTTGCCGTGTTCGAGTCGACGCGACAGGCACTCGCCGACGAGCTGGGAGCCAGCCCCTCTCCCGAACTGGCCGGCATCCACCTCGCTCTGCTGCGTGATGATCCGGACCTGGTATGCGGCGATCCGACATCCGCACGTCGTTGCGCCGTCCCGGCCGCGCCCCTGCCGATGTCGAACCTGCCGATGTCGAACCTGCCGATTCCCCTGACCACCTTCGTCGGACGCGACGAGGAACTACGTCAGGTCACCGCCACGCTGGTGTCCCATCGACTTGTGACCCTCACCGGGGCGGGGGGTTCAGGAAAAACGCGGCTCGCGATCGAAAGCGCGAAAAGGCTGATCCACGAGACCGTCGACGAGATCCGGTTCGTCGAGCTGGCATCGGTCGATGATCCCGCCGACGTTCCGGAAGCGGTCCGAAATATACTAGAAGCTCCGGGTACAACCGGATTTGGACCGGCTGCCGGCGCACGCTCGACGGGTGCCGTACCGCGCCAGCGGGAAGCCGACGTCCTCGGTCGTCTGGCCGCCGTGCTTGCTCACCGTCGGGCACTGGTCATCCTGGACAACTGCGAGCATGTCGTGGGAGCTGCCGCCGTCGTGGCCGATGCCATACTCGCCGCCGGTTCGCAGGTGCGGGTTCTCGCGACCAGCCGCGAACGCCTGGCGGTCACCGGTGAGCGGCTGGTGGTGGTGGGCCCACTGCCCCTGCCGCCCGCCGATGCGGACCCGACGGTGGCGTTGCGGTCCCCGGCGGTGGCCCTCCTGGCGGACCGGGCGGCGGCGGTGTGCCCGGGGTTCATCGTGGACAGACGTACCGTGGGTGCGGTTGCGGAGATCTGCCGGCGACTCGACGGGCTCCCGCTTGCCATCGAGCTGGCCGCGGCCCGGCTGCGGGCCCTGTCCCCCCGCCAGGTCGCCACCCGCCTCGACGACCGGTTCCGGCTACTCACGGCCGGCAGTCGCACAGCCCTGCCCCGCCATCAGACACTGCGGGCGGTGATCGCGTGGAGCTGGGACCTGCTTGTGCCCGCCGAACGCACTGTCGCCAGGCGGCTGGCGGTGTGCCCGGCCGGTGCCGCCCTGGAGGCAGCCGAAGAGATCTGTTCGGATACGGCGTTGCCACGAGCCGACGTCCTAGACCTGTTGACGTCCCTGGTTGACAAATCCCTGGTCATCGCGACCGGTGAAAACAGCTGGGACGGCAGGACGGACGAGGTCCGGTACCGGATGCTGGACACCGTCCGCGTGTTTGCCACGGAACGGCTGGCAGAGGCCGGGGAGGCCGACCGGGTACGGGAGAACCACGCCCGGTACTACACACGGCTGGCTGAAACAGCCGAACCGTATCTACGCACAGAAGATCAGATCGAGTGGATCCACCGGCTCGACGCCGAGAACGACAACCTGCTCGCCGCACTGCGCTGGGCCGTCGACGGACAGCACGCGGACACGGCGGTCCGCCTGGGAGCCGCTGTCGGTTGGCTGTGGACGATGCGTGGCCTGCACCATCAGGCGGCGACACGGCTCGCTCCCGTGGTGGCACTACAAGGTCCCGCATCGCTGGAAGCACGTGCCAGGGCGATGTTCATCCACGCGATGAACCGACAGATACCGATCCGACAGGACGGCGACAGCGCAGCCCTGGCCGACGCCCTCCTCCCGGTCGTCCGCCGGGCGGTGGCGGAGTCGGACTCGCCCATGCTTGCCCTGGCCGAACCAATGGTAGCCGCCTGGACGACGGACTCCCCCGCCGCGCGCGAGGCATTCGGTGACATCGTCGCTCATCCAGACCCCTGGACCCGGGCGGTCGCCCTGTTCATCCGCGGCTCGATCGCCGAGAACGCCGGGGACGCCGCGGCCGCGGCCAGCGACTTCGCCCGCTCGCTGAAGGCGTTCCGCATCACAGGTGACCGGTGGGGGCTGCACGTCGGGCTACGTGTCATCGCCGAGGCACGGGCACTGGCCGGCCGGCACGCGGAGGCGGTGGAAGCCTGTCGGCAGGCTCTGGAGCTGGCCGTGGAGGTCGGAGCCTGGGACGACGCCGGCTGGACCAGGATCATGATCGGTTTCCAGCTCGCCCGGGCGGGCGAGCTGCCCGGAGCGCGCGCGGAGATCGAGGAAGCCGCCCGGCTCGCCGCCCGTCACGGCCCGGGGCTGACTGCCCTGCTCATCGACATCGGCCGCGGGGAGATCGAACGGCGGGCCGGAAATCCAGCCCGAGCACATGATCACTACCGGCGTGCGCTGGAGGCTCGGGGCGAGGCGGGGCCACTCCAGATCAAGGTCGCGGCACTGGCGGGCCTGGGCTACCTGGCTACCGCGGACGGCGATGTCGAACGGTCACGCACGCTACTCACCGAAGCGGTCCGCCTCGCGGACGAATGCCACGACATGCCGGCCATGGCATGGGCGGTCGAAGCCATGGCCGACGCGGCGCTGAGCAACGGCGGCCCCGAGCGGGCCGCGTGGCTGCTCGGGATCGCCGCCGGCGTCCGCGGCACGCCGGACCTGGGCAATCCGGACGTGATCCGCGTCATCGAAACCGCCCGCGGTGCGCTCGGCGACATCGCTTTCGACCGGGAGTACGACCTCGGCGGGCAGCACGCCCGCAGCGGGATCACGACCGGAGCAGATCTACTGCGGTCCGCTGGTCCGCTGGTCCGGTTCTCAGGTCCGCCGCAGATACGCCCGGACGGAGAGTGGCGCGAAGACCACGATGATTCCCGCCGTCCAGGCCAGACACGCCAGCACGGGGCCGGCCACCGGTCCACCCAGCATGAGGCCACGTGAGGCCTCGACCAGGTGAGTGACCGGGTTGGCATGCACAAAGGCGCGCAGCCCCGAGGGCATGGTGTCGGCCTGGACGAACGCGCTGCTGCCGAACGACAGGGGCAACATCATCATGAACGAGACGCCCTGAACCGTGCCGG
>NZ_CAKKTK010000087.1:0-19077 GCF_920656135.1 Frankia sp. Cppng1_Ct_nod
CCTGATAAGGGCACCAAGACGTTCCTATACGAACTGGCTGTCGTCCCAGGCAGCAGATCCACGAAAGCTCGCCGGAGCAGGCCTATTTGTCGGCCACCGTACGCCGACGACGCGTACCCGCCCGGGCAGACCCGCCATCGGCATCAAAATCGGCGATGTCCGCCCACGACAGCTCGTCACCGGAGCCCACCGGCGCGTCGACGCCGCACCTGCCCGCCCCGCGGCCGAGGAGACGATCGACCACCTGGTCCAACGCGTCCAGGGACTGCAGCCCGTTCTGGGGGTTGACCTGGGCATACGAGAAGCTCAGCCGGAGCAGGATCTCCGCCACCGACCACGGGTCGATCCTGGGAAGGTCGGACTGGTCGTCCGAGGCCGCGGAGGCCAGCGCCTTCGCGACCGGTTCGACGAACTTGTCGAACCGGTCGTTGAGGAAATCCCGGACCAGGTTCGGCTCATGGTCGAGAAGCCGCTCGTACGGCGCCCACCGACCGAAGTCGAGGACTGCCCCGATCACCACCCGTACCCGGTCGTCAAGAGCCGGACTGGCCGCGACGCGCTCCGCGACCGCCCGCTCGAAGGCCTCCTGCACGTAGTCGGCCAGCGAATCCAGCAGCTCTGCCTTCGTCGTGAAATAGCGGTAGAGCGTACCGCGGGAGACACCGGCCTGTGTGCTGACATCCGTCATCGACAGCTTCCGCAGACCGTGGCGGGCCAGCGCCGACAGCGCGCCCTCCTGGATGCGGGTCAGGACATCGGAAGTCTCCCTCATGAATCGCATCATAGTTGATGAACAGTTCTTGTTACTCCTGACCGGCAACGGCTGGCCTGACAGCTCCTTCCACAGCCTGTCAGGGCGCCGGCCAAGGGATACAGCCCGGCTTCGGATGCCGCGCTCAGGCGGCCCGAGCCGGGACAGCGGCGACATCCTTGCCCGAGCCCCGCTGCGCCGGCGCCCCGGCTTCCAGCAGGCCGGGGCGTGGCCGCCGACCGGGTACCGAGGACGCGACCAGCGCGGCGATCAGAAAACCGACCGCGATGACGGCCCAGGCGGCCGAGTAGCCGGCCTCGCGGGGAAACGCTCCGGCAGCGGTGCCGGAAGCGACGACGCTCGTGGTGACGGTGGTTCCGATCGAACCGCCGATCGTCCGGATGTTGTTGTTCATACCCGACGCGACCCCGGTCTGGTGAACCGGGACCACTTCCACGACGAGCTGTGACATGGAGGAGAACCCGAAGCCGATACCGGTGCCGAACAGCGCGGTTGCCACGTAGATCAGCGCACTGTGGTTGTGACCGACGACGAGGATGACCGAACCGCCGGCGCCGATCAGGGCTCCGCCGATCAGGACCGCCTTCGCGCCGAACCTGAGGCACAACACCGAGGAGATGACGCTGGCGATCAGGATGAACATGGTGGACGGCAGCAGGTACAGTCCGGCCTGGAACATACTCGCGCCGAACCCGTAGCCGGCCGATGTCGGCGTCTCCATGAACTGCGGATTGATCATTACCATCGAGAACACGGCGAAGCCGAACACCAGCGCCGTGACGTTGGTCCGGAAGACGGTGGGAACGCGCATCATCCGCATGTCGACCACAGGATGGGCAGCGCGCCGCTCGGTCACGATCCAGGCCAGTACGAGCAGCGCCGCGCCGACGAACAGAGCCAGCACATCCGGCGACGTCCAACCCCGGATCGGTCCCTGGCTGATCCCGAACAGCAATGCGGTTAGCCAGCCGGCCAGCAGCAGACCACCCGGCCAGGAGACGCCACCCGCCGGGTACTTTCCCGACTCCGGGATAACCATGATTGCTGCGACGAGCGCGACCACGATGACAGCGGCCGGCAACCAGAACAACCAGTGATAGCTGAGGTGGGTCACGATCGGGCCTGCGGCGGTGATACCAAGCCCGGCGCCGGCACCGAGCATCGCAGACAGAATGCCGATCCTGCTCCCGACCTTCTCGCGCGGGAAGATGTCCCGGATGAGGCCGAACGCCAGCGGGAAGATCGCTCCCGCGACACCCTGCATCACCCGCCCGGCGATCATCATGGGCAGCGAGGTCGCCATGGCGGCGATCAGGCTCCCGCTCCCGAAGGCGGCGAGCGTGCAGACGAGCAGCCGCTTCTTGCCGAAAGCGTCGCCCAACCGGCCCAGGATGGGTGTGGCCACCGATGCGCTCAACAGGAAGGCGGTCATGACCCAGGTCCGGCCGACCGGGCCGGTGTGCAGCTCACGGCCGATCTCCGGCAGCGCCGGTGACACCATCGAGGCTTGTAACGAGTACGTCAGCCCGACCAGGCTGAGAACTCCGAAGACCGACGCCGTGGAGGCTCGCCGACCGGTCGCCGTCAGGTTCGTCATGGGCCTCTCCCCCGCCGTCCCCCCGGGTCAGCGCCTTCGGGCACACAACGTCCGCGGCAACCACGAGGAAGCGAGTCCCACCCTGGGACTCGGTTTCACAAAAATACCGCGTATCACCGAAAGGACAACCAGGAGAAACCGTGACCTACGCTTCATCGACGGGCGTAAGCGCGAGTGCATCATGGCGGTATGGGAGATCATTACCCCTCGGGATCGCGACAAAGGTGATCCCGGAACCACCCACAAACCCGCCATCGACGCAGGGGTCCCCGTGTCGCGCCGGAGGCGCTTTACGGGGAGACCCCACGGGACAGGTGACCAGATGATGTCGACGGACAGCACGAACGGATCCACTGCGGTCGGGCTGCGCGAACGACTCCGGCAGACCGTCAGGAGCGAACTGTCCAGGATCGCCATGCAGATGTTCCTGGAACGCGGGTTCGACGCAACCACGATCGACGAGATCGCTGCCGCCGCCGGTATCTCCCGCAGCACCTTCTTCCGTCATTTCGCGAAGAAGGAGGATGTCATCCTGGCACGGCTGGAGGCCCGCGCGGAGACCCTGCGCGCTGCCGCGCTGGCCAGGCCGGCCTGCGAACCGCCGTTGAGGGTTGCCCGCGAAGCGCTGGCACCGCTGGTCGATTCGTTTGCCGAAGACCGGGCACGCTCGATCGCCCTCGGCCGACTCGTCGCCGACACCCCGTCACTACGCGCCCGCGAGCTGCACAAATACCTGTACTGGCGGTCGGCCCTTGCCGAGGTGCTGGCCGGCCGGCTCGGTACCGACCCGGACACGGACATGCGGCCGTCCCTCATCGCCTCCGTCGCCGTCAACGCCTTTGACGTCGCGCTGCGCACCTGGCGCAACACGGACTCGGGGGTCGAACTGGGAGACCTGGTGGACGACGCGTTCGCCACCCTTGCCGCGGACTTCGCGGCGGCCTTCGGCGGGGGCGGTACGCCCGAGAAACGGTAGCCGCCTGTCTGCCTCCGTCCCGCAATATCCCTGCGGCCGGCTCCAGGTACCGTGGATCCGGCTGCGGCCTGTGGCGACCCGCGGGGTGTTGGCGGGGCGCCGCCTCACATCTTCGGCGTGGCTTCCAGCTCCGTTTCAAGCAGGTCCATGGCTTTGACGAAGCTGGCCCGTTCCTCAGGGCTGAGCTGCTCCAGCACGCGGACGATCGGGCCGGCGGCGGCGCGCAGCCATTCCTCGACGGTCGCCCGCTGCTCGGGAACGATCGTGACGATCGTCCGCCGCCGGTCCGCGGGGTCGCTGCGCCGCTGGACGAACCCAACCCGCTCCAGTTCCGCGACGATCCCGCTGGCCGTGGCCAGCGTGAGACCGAGCCGCCCGGCGAGGCACCCGACGGTCAGCTGATCATCCTGCAGGAGCGAGAGCGCCGAGGCGTGCCGGGAACCGAGCGTGCACTCGACGCTTGTCGCCGTCACGTCAGAACGCCGACGCAGGCCATGCATGACCCTCGGGAGCAGGAGCAGGAGCTGGCGCATCCCCTCCGGCACTGTGCACTCGTGCTGCCACCGCGACCGTGTTTGACGCTTCACATATCCCGCCGTAATCTCTTCGGACATCCGAAGTATTCGGGTTTCCAAAGTATTCAGGGTTGACCCTACGCGGTTGCAGCCCCTACCCACACAAAGATCATAATGCCAGGAGGACGAACAGTGGCTACAGTGGACAGACCCACCCCCGCGGCGGTCGGTGGCCAGCCGGTCGCCGCCTTCGTGGCCGGCGGTTCGGCAACCGGCACCTGGACGCTGGACCCGGCCAGCAGCCGGGTGGAGTTCCACTCCAAGAGCATGTGGGGGATGGCGAAGATACACGGCCACTTCACCTCCGTGGGCGGCAAGGGCTCGGTCGGCCCCAGCGGTACCGCCACCGGTGAACTCACCATCGAAGCGTCCTCCCTCGACACCAAGCACAAGAAACGCGACACCCATCTCCGTTCGAAGGACTTCTTCGACGTCACCCAGTACCCCACGATCACATACACGGTGGACAGGATCTCGCCGCTGGACGGAAACCGGGTCGAGGTCCTGGGTGTGCTGACGGTCCGTGGGCAGAGTCAGCCCCTGCCGTTCACCGCAACGGTTACCAACGCGACCGCCGACGCCGTGGCGATCGAGGCGGAACTGGACGTCGACCGGTCCCGGTTCGGGATTGGATGGAGCCCGATGAAGGTGGCCTCGATGAACAACCGGATCGTGGTGAGCGCGCACTTCCGTCGGGCCGACCGCTGACCGGTCAGACAGTTCACCCGACGCGGGCGATGTCGTCGATGTCGTGGTCTTCCCTCATGGCGGGGCGGTTCATCTGACGTAGGTGGCCGCGGGAGCGCCTGTAGGCATCCCGAAAGGCAACACACCTGTGCGCTTCATCTCGGAGACGACCTCGAACGGCCGCCCCGGACTACCGGAAGTCAGCGATGGTCACCGTGGGCTGCCCGCAGGCTCATCTCCCGCAGGATGGCCGCCATCATCTCGCGGTCCACCTCTGTGGCGCTGTGTGGAGTGGAGTTCAGCAGTCCGAACAACGCGTGCGCCCGCGCGCGGCTCTCCGCGACGCCGAGGCGGCAGTCGATCTGACGCAGGACGGACGCCCATATCTCGACGTAGGCGCGCTGGAGCCGGCGGACGCGGTGGCCGTCCGGCCGTGGGAGGCTGGCGAGGTCGCGGTCCTGGACAATGATGAGGTACGGCTCGTCGATGGCGAACGCGATGTGTAACGCGATCAGACGTTCGAGTGCGTCGTGCGGGGTCCGGCTCGTGCGCACCGCTGTTGCACCGTCGGCGTGGAGCCGTTCGCTGATGCCGATGAGCATCGCCGCGAGGATGGCGCTCTTACTGGGGAAGTGCCGGTAGATACCCGGACCGCTGATGCCGACGGCGGCGCCGAGCTGTTCGATGCTCACCCCGTGGAATCCGTGGGTGGCGAACAGCCGCGCAGCCTCCCGCAGGATGTCCTCCCGGCGGGAGGAGGTCCGCGCCGCCCCGGGGCGAGCGGTTGCCGCAGACACCCATGATCCTCTCTGCCCGCGCGAAGGATCGCGATCTTCGGAAGAATCGTCCCTGCCGATGTGAGGAGATCCTAACTTTCAACGTCCTGGACGAGGGTGAGGCGAGGTACCGACCTCACCACATCCCCTCGCAGTATGCCATGACTCCGAAACGGACACCTTCCGCGACGGATATGCCCGTGCTAGCGTGACAGTTGTTGTTAGTGATCCTTAACATTCTTGATGTAGATCATGAATCTTCACCCGTCTCGGGAGGACCACATGACCGCGCGCCCCGGCGACGTCCGGCTGGCGGCCCGCGTTGACACGCCGAGTGCGCAGGCTGTCCGTAACGCGGCGGCGCACCGGACGTTGGTCGCCCAGCTACGGTCCGCTGTGGCTGTGGCCGCCCGCGGTGGGTCGCAGGAGGCCCGGCGACGCCATGTGGGCCGGGGGAAGTTGTTGCCTCGGGAGCGGATCGACACCCTGCTCGACCGGGGTAGCCCGTTTCTGGAGCTGTCGCCGCTGGCCGCGTACGGCATGTATGGCGACGAGGCGCCGGGCGCGGGGATCATCACCGGGATCGGGCGGGTGTCGGGCCGCGAATGCGTGGTGGTGGCGAACGACGCCACGGTCAAGGGCGGCACCTACTACCCCGTCACGGTCAAGAAGCACCTGCGGGCGCAGGAGGTGGCGCTGCACAACCGGCTGCCCTGCATCTACCTCGTCGACTCCGGGGGGGCGTTCCTGCCGTTGCAGGACGAGGTGTTTCCTGACCGGGAACACTTCGGGCGGATCTTCTACAATCAGGCGACGATGTCGGCGGCGGGCATCCCGCAGATCGCCGCGGTGCTGGGTTCGTGTACGGCCGGGGGGGCCTACGTGCCGGCGATGAGCGATGAGGCCGTGATCGTACGGGACCAGGGGACGATCTTCCTGGGCGGCCCACCGCTGGTGCGTGCCGCGACCGGGGAGGTCGTCTCGGCGGAGGACCTCGGCGGCGGATTGTTGCACAGCAAGGTCTCCGGGGTCACCGACCACCTCGCCGACGACGACGCCGACGCGCTGCGCCGGGTGCGTACGATCATGGCCGGTCTGGCCCCCCGGGCGCCCCGGCCCTGGGAGGTCGTCCCGGTGCGGGAACCGGCCGCCGACCCGTCCGAGCTGTACGCGGTGGTGCCCACCGACAGCCGCATCCCCTACGACGTGCGCGAGGTGATCGCCCGCATCGTCGACGGCAGCCGATTCACCGAGTTCAAGCGCGAGTACGGCCCGACGCTGGTCACCGGCACCGCCCGGCTGCACGGCCACCCGGTCGGCATCGTGGCGAACAACGGGGTGCTGTTCAGCGAGTCCGCGCTCAAGGGCGCGCATTTCATCGAACTGTGCGACCAGCGGCGGATCCCGCTGGTATTCCTGCAGAACATCACCGGGTTCATGGTCGGCCGGGAATTCGAGGCCGGTGGGATCGCCAAGCACGGCGCCAAGATGGTCACCGCCGTCGCCTGCGCACGGGTGCCGAAGTTCACCGTCGTGATCGGCGGTTCCTTCGGCGCCGGTAACTACTCGATGTGCGGACGCGCCTACTCCCCCCGCTTCCTGTGGATGTGGCCGAACGCGCGGATCTCGGTGATGGGCGGCGAACAGGCCGCCTCCGTCCTCGCGACCGTACGCCGCGAGCAGTTGGAGAACCGGGGTGCGTCCTGGAGCCCCGAGGCGCAGGAGGCGTTCGCCGCGCCGATCCGCGAACAGTACGAGCGTCAGGGCAGCCCCTACTACTCGACGGCCCGGCTGTGGGACGACGGCGTGATCGACCCTCTCGACACCCGGGCCACGCTGGGCCTGGCCCTGTCGGTGGCGGCGAACGCGCCGCTGGAACCTGTCCGCTACGGCGTCTTCCGGATGTGAGCGCGATGCCAGCCACCCTGTTCGAGACCGTGCTGGTCGCCAACCGCGGGGAGATCGCGGTCCGCGTGATCCGCACACTGCGGGCGCTCGGCATCCGCTCGGTCGCCGTCCACAGCGACGCCGACGCCGACGCCCGGCACGTACGGGAGGCCGACGAGGCGGTGTGTATCGGCCCGGCGCCGGCACGGCTGTCCTACCTGTCAGCGCGGCGCCTGCTCGACGCGGCCCGGCTGACCGGGGCGCAGGCGGTCCATCCCGGTTACGGCTTCCTGGCCGAAAACGTCGCGTTCGTGCGCGCCTGTGCCGATGCGGGGCTGGTCTTCATCGGGCCGTCCGCGCACGCCGTGGACGTGATGGGCGACAAGATCCGCGCCAAGCAGGCGGTCGCCGCCGTGGGTGTCCCGGTGGTGCCCGGTCGCGGCGAGCCGGGGATGAGCGACGCCGACCTGCTCGCCGCCGCGGCCGAGGTCGGCTATCCCGTGCTGGTCAAGCCGTCCGCCGGTGGGGGCGGCAAGGGGATGCGGCTGGTCACCAACCCGGCGACGTTGCCCGGCGAGCTCGCCGCCGCCCGCCGTGAGGCGGCCGCGTCCTTCGGCGACGACACCCTGTTCCTCGAACGGTTCGTCAACCGGCCACGCCACATCGAGGTGCAGGTCCTCGCCGACACGCACGGCACCGTCGTCCACCTCGGCGAGCGGGAATGCAGCCTGCAACGCCGCCACCAGAAGATCGTCGAGGAGACGCCGTCGGCGCTGCTCGACCCCGCGACCCGGGTTCGCATCGGCGCGGCCGCGGTCGAGGTCGCCCGCGCCGTGGACTACACCGGCGCGGGCACCGTGGAGTTCATCGTCGGCGCCGACGCCCCGGAACGCTTCTTCTTCATGGAGATGAACACCCGGCTGCAGGTCGAGCACCCCATCACCGAGATGGTCACCGGGATCGACCTTGTCGCCGAGCAGATCCGGATCGCCGCCGGCCGGCCACTGTCGATGGTCCAGGACGACGTGCGCCTGACCGGGCACGCGATCGAGGCGCGGATCTACGCCGAGGACCCCGCCCGCGGCTTCCTACCGACCGGCGGCACCGCCCTGCTGCTGGCCGAACCCGTCGGCGACGGCGTCCGCGTCGACTCCGGCATCGTCGAAGGGCAGCGGGTGGGAACCGACTACGACCCCATGCTCGCCAAGGTGATCGCCTGGGGGCCGGACCGGGCGGTCGCGCTCGCGCGGCTGGACGCCGCGCTCGCCCGCACAGCTGTTCTCGGCGTCCCGACCAACATCGCCTTCGCCCGGGCGTTGCTCGCCCATCCCGACGTGGTCGCAGGACACCTCGACACCGGTCTGGTCGAACGCGAACTCGACAGGCTCGTCGACAGCGACGTCCCCCCCGACGCCCCCGACGCCCTCGCCGCCTACGGCCTGGCGCGGCTGGCCGAAGCACAACCGCCCGGCCCGGTGGTCGACCCCTGGGACGTCCCCAACGGCTGGCGCGCTGGCGGCTCGCCGGCCCCGCTGGTCTGGCGGGTGGTCCTGCCCGGCGGCGGCACCACCGAAGTCGCCGTAACCGGCACCCCGACGGCCGCCGCCGTCAGCGTTGACGGCGGCGAGCCCCGACCCGCCGCTGTGCGCGCCGTCGGCGACGACGGACGCGAGCTGCTGGTCACCGTCGACGGGCGGAGCCGGCGCTGGTGGTACGCCCGCGACGAGGCGACCCGCTGGCTCGGAGCCGGCGGGGCTGCCTGGCCGCTCGCCCAGGCCGACCCCGCCACCCGCGACGGGACGACCGCGGACGGCGTCGCCGAGGTCCGCAGCCCGATGCCCGGCACCGTCATCGCGGTCCACGTCACCGCCGGCGAGCAGGTCACCGCCGGCCAGCCACTGATCATTGTCGAGGCGATGAAGATGGAACACACCCTCGCCGCCCCGCGGGACGGCCATGTCAAGGACCTGCTCGTGCACACCGGCGAACAGGTCAGGATCGACCAGGTACTCGCCGTCGTGGACACGGACGAGCCTGCCAGCACCTCGACAAACCGGGAGACACCCGATGCCTGACACCCGGCTGACCGAGGAGCAGGAGTCCCTGCGCCGCACCGTTGCCGAGTTCGCCCGCGAGGTCGTCGCCCCGGTGGCGGCCAAACACGACGAGGAGAAGACCTTTCCGTACGAGGTCGTCGCCGGCATGGCCAAGATGGGCCTGTTCGGGCTGCCCTTCCCCGAGTCCTACGGCGGGATGGGCGGCGATTTCTTCACGCTGTGCCTGGCCATCGAGGAACTCGCCCGGGTCGACTCGTCGATCGCGATCACTCTGGAGGCCGGCTGCTCGCTCGGCGCGATGCCGATCTACCGGTTCGGCACCGAGGAACAGAAGCGCGAGTGGCTGCCGACACTGTGCTCGGGCGAGACGCTCGGCGCGTTCGGCCTGACCGAACCCGAAGCGGGCAGCGACGCCGGCGGCACCCGCACGACCGCACGCCTGGACGACGGCACATGGGTGATCAACGGTTCCAAGGCGTTCATCACCAACTCCGGCACCGACATCACCCGGCTGGTCACGGTCACCGCCGTCACCGCCACCAGCAGCGACGACCGGAACACGGCCGGGACAAAGGAGATCAGCACCATCCTGGTGCCGGTCCCGACCCCCGGCTTCACCGCGGAGCCGGCGTACTCCAAGGTCGGCTGGCACGCCAGTGACACCCACCCGCTGACTCTCGTCGACGTGCGGGTGCCCGAGGCCAACCTGCTCGGCGAGCGGGGCCGCGGCTACGCGAACTTCCTGTCCATCCTCGACGAGGGCAGGATCGCCATCGCGGCGCTCGCCGTCGGGCTCGCGCAGGCGTGTGTCGACGAGTCGGTGGTCTACGCCCGCCAGCGCCACGCGTTCGGCCGGCCGATCGGCGCCAACCAGGCAATCTCCTTCAAGATCGCCGAAATGGAGGCGCGCACCCACGTCGCCCGCACCGCCTACTACGACGCAGCCGCGCGCATGGCCACCGGCCTCCCGTTCAAGAAGGAGGCGGCTATCGCGAAGCTGGTCAGCAGCGAGGCCGCCGTGACCAACGCCCGCGAGGCGACCCAGATCCACGGCGGTTACGGCTTCATGAACGAATATCCCGTCGCACGCCACTGGCGGGACAGCAAGATCCTTGAGATCGGCGAGGGCACCAGCGAGGTACAGAAGATGCTCATCGCCCGTCACCTGGGCCTGTAGGGGCCGGTAACGCACACCTGACCAGCCCACCGATGGAGGTGAAGGATGGACGACACGACCGACCACCGCCGCCGCGTCGAGCAGCGCGGCCTGTGGTTCGACGAACTGGAGATCGGCGTGGTGTACGTGCACCGGCCCGGACGGACGGTAAGCGAAGCCGACAACACGCTGTTCACCACCCTGACGATGAATACGCAGGCGCTGCATCTCGACGAGGCGTGGAGCGCCACCCAGCCCTTCGGTCGCCGCCTGGTCAACAGCCTGTTCACGCTGTCGACCCTCGTCGGCCTGTCGGTGAGCCAGCTGACCCAGGGCACCACCGTGGCCAACCTGGGCTTTTCCGACGTCCGCTTTCCTGTGCCGGTCTTCCACGGCGACACCCTCTACGCCGAGACAACCGTGCTGGACAAGCGGCTGTCGGACAGCCGGCCGGGGCAGGGCGTGGTCACCTTCGAGCACACCGCACGCAACCAGCACGGCGAGGTGGCCGCGGTCGCCGTGCGTTCCGCGCTGATGCTGCGCTCGGACTCTGCCTCGGCGTCGGCGTCGGCGTCGGCATCGGCATCGGCATCGGCATCGGATGTGGGCCGGTGACCGACGATCTGCCCGGACCGGCTCTGTTGTTCTGCCCCGCCGACCGGCCCGACCGGTTCGCCAAGGCTGCCTCGGCCGCCGACGGCGTCATCCTCGACCTGGAGGACGGGGTGGCCGCCGCGGACAGGCCGCGGGCGCGCCAGGCGCTGCGCGAAACCCTCCTCGACCCGCTCCGCACAATCGTGCGGGTCAACCCCACCGGCACCGACGACCATGGCGAGGACCTCGTGGCCCTCGCCGACACCCCGTACACGACCGTCATGCTCGCCAAAGCCGAGACAGTCGACCAGGTGGCCGCCCTCGCGCCGCGGCGGGTCCTGGCGCTGTGCGAGACCCCGCGCGGTGTCCTGGCCGCACCCCAGATCGGCGCCACCGCCAACACCGCCGGCCTCATGTGGGGCGCCGAGGACCTCCTCGCCGCCCTCGGCGGCCGTTCGAGCCGCGACGCCGACGGACGCTACCGCGACGTCGCCGTGCATGCCCGGGCCGTTGTCCTGCTCGCGGCCGGAGCCCACCTCCGCGTCGCCGTCGACGCCGTCTACCTCGACATCCCGGACGGAGACGGACTCGCCCGCGAGGCGCAGGACGCCGCGGCCAGCGGGTTCACCGCAAAGGCCTGCATCCACCCGAGCCAGGTCGCCATCGTGCGCCACGCCTTCCTCCCCTCGGCGGACGAAGTGGCCTGGGCGCGGAGGGTACTCGAAGTGGCCGGGCGGTCGGCCGGGGTGTTCTCCTTCGAGGGCCGGATGGTCGACGCCCCCGTCCTGCGTCACGCCGAACACGTGCTGGCCAGCCACATACGCGGCGGCGGTACCCGCGCCTGATGTTCCCGGCGGCGGATGGTCGCTGGCACGGGTGGTGGCCTTCCTCACCCATTTCTCACCCGTTGTGGCGTGGACGCAGGCCGTCGAGGAGAACACTTACGATCTCTTCGCGGATGGAGACCGGGAGCACCGGCTCGAGGGAGAAGGACGCGCGCAGTACCGCGACGCCGGTGAGAGCCTCGGCGACCGTCGCAGAGTTGACATCGTTGCGGATCTCCCCACGGGCGGCGGCGTCGCGGAAGGCATCCTCGATCGCCGCGAGGCACCGGTCGATCGAGTCCCGTTTGAACGCCTGGTAGAGCTGGGGAAACTGTTCGATCTCCGCGACGCAGCGTTGCAGGATGCTGCGCCGCGGCTCGACGAACACCGCCGCGATCCCGTCGAGGAGAATCACCAGATCGTCGACGATCGTTCCGGTCCGCGGCGGGGTCAGACCTGCCGCCAGCGTGGACATCCCGGCCAGGATGAGATCTTCCCGCCGTGGCCAGCGGGCGTAGATGCTGCGTTTGGCGGCCTTGGCGCGGGCTGCCACCGACGTGACGCTGAACTCGGCGATCCCCTTGTCGGCCAGTTCCTCCACGGCGGCGGACAGCACCCGTGCGTCGACGGAGTCGTCACGGGGCCGCCCGCGGGGCCGCGACTCGGCTGGCACCATGACCCCACCGTATAGGTCACGGGGACAGTTGCATAATTCACCAGCACCGGTTAACGTCACCCCCACAGTCGCATAAATTGTGTGGAGCGGACCTCGACCGAAACGAGCCACAGCGCCCCACTCGACCACCCGGGGCCGCCACGCAGGCCGCGCGGCCTGCGACGACCAACGTTCGAACCTCCCCCTACAACCTCCCCCTACGACATCAACATCGACAAAATCCGGGAGAAAGCAGTGACGATTCATGATTTCACCGTCGCGGCCAGTGACGACACGCGTCAGTCACTCCACGACTACGCCGGTCGCGTGCTACTGATCGTCAACGTCGCCAGCAAGTGCGGCCTGACCCCCCAGTACGAGGGACTGGAAGAGCTCTACCGCGACACCCGCGACCGCGGTCTGGAAATCCTCGGTTTCCCCTGCAACCAGTTCGGCGGTCAGGAACCGGGCACCGACGCCGAGATCCAGGAGTTCTGCTCGACGCAGTTCAACGTCACCTTCCCGATCTTCCGGAAGATCGAGGTCAACGGCCCGGGCGCCGACCCCCTCTTCGCCTACCTGCGTGCTCAGGCACCCGGCGACTTCGGCCCCTCCTCGGGTTTTCTCTACGAGCACATCAAGGCCACCCAACCGGAAACGATCGGCACTGACGAGATCAAGTGGAACTTCACAAAATTCCTCGCCGACCGCGATGGAACGGTAATCCGACGCTACGAACCCACCGTCACCCCCCAGGAAATCCGCGCCGACCTGGAAAAAGTTCTCGACTGATGATTTCGTGATCTGATCCGATATGCCCGGAGGTCTGTTCGACGGGCCCGATCGACTGTCTGGGGATGGGTCCGACGTTCACTGGAGCCGATTCTCCGAGCGGAGGGGACGAGTATGGGGGCGGCGTCAGAGTGCGACGGAAATGCTGCTCCACCCACGTTGCACGAATGTGGGACGCCGGACGGGTGTGCCTGCGAGGGAAAGCCCGGGGAAACGCTCCATCAGGCTGCGCACCGCGATCGCCAGCTCCACCCGGGCCAGTGGCGCCCCCACGCAGAAGTGGACACCACCGCCGAAGGCGATGTGCGGATTCGGTTCCCGGCCGACGTCGAACTCGTCAGCCCGGTCGAAGACCTCGGGGTCGCGGTTGGCCGAACCGAGCAGGGCCGCGATCCGCTCCCCCGCCCGCACGACGATCCCGCCGATCTCGACGTCGACCGTCGCGGTCCGTTCGAACAGGTGCAGCGGCGAGTCGAACCGCAGGAACTCCTCCGCCGCCGTGGCGGCAAGCTCCGCCGGTCGTTGCGCCAGGCGCCGCTGCTGTTCGGGGTGGCTCAGCAACGCCACCACGCCGTTTCCGAGGCAGTTGACGCTGGCCTCATGCCCTGCGTTGAGCAGCACCACGACCGTGGCGACCAGCTCGTCCTCGGTCAACCGGTCACCCTCCTGCTCCGCCTGGGCGAGATGAGTGATCAGGTCGTCATGGGGACGACGGCGGCGCTCGGCCGCGAGTGCATGAACGTAGGCGCCGAACTGTGCTGCCGCACGACGTGCCGCAGCCTCCTGCGCCGGAGTGCGCTCGTACTCGTTCATCTTCACCAGATCCGCCGACCACGGACGCAGCAGATGCCGGTCGCTGTCAGGAATACCCAGCAGCTCCGCGATGACCATCACCGGAAGCGGCTCGGCGAACTCGGCGATCAGGTCGAACGGCTCGCCGTCCCGCGTCTTCGCCTCGATGGCGTCCAGGAGGGCCTGACACAGTTCATGGATGTGCGGACGCAGCCGTTCGATGTTGCCACGGGCGAACGCCTTACCGAGAAGCCCGCGCAGCCGGGTGTGTCGGGGCGGCTCACAACCCAGTACCGAGTCCCGCTCCAACTGGTTGAATCCGGCCCACAGATCCTCCGGCTGTCTCGGCTGGTAGATCCGGCCCAGCGCACGGTGGCGTACCACGGCGTCCGCGTCCCGATGCCTGGCCGCGAGCCACATTCCCAGCTGCTCGCTCCACAACGGGCGGCCGGCCGCCCGCAGCTCGGCGAAGACCGGGTACGGGTCACGAACAAGATCGGCATCGCGTGGGTCGAAACAGCCTGGATCGACATCAACCGGACGGGACGGGACCACCGACGGCTCCTTCCGGAGGCGAACACCCCCACCGGACCATCGAACCAGCGTGGACCGGCGCCGCGGGGGCAGACCCGTTCCTTTCCCGACCGGAGCGCCTGCCTGGTCGATCACGTCGCGAACCGGACGGTCAGCCCGACGTCGGAACGACCAAGGTCACGACAAGACCCAGAAGCGCCATGCCCAACCTGAAGGTGATGCCCGCGGACTGGTGGATGTCTCGTGCCGGCCCTCGCCGGTGACGTCCCGCCATTGCTGTCTCCCCTGGGCGCACGCACGCCGCTCACAATGATCAACCACGGGCATCGCCCATGAGCCCGCGACGGGTGTTTGCGCAGGCAGTGCCCATTGACCCACCGCCTGAGGCACCTACGGCGCACGACTCGCCGCGGCCTTCACTCTGTGGCGTGAGGTTGTCGCGACGTTGTCCGAACTGCTCCATTTGTAACGTCAGGACGGATCATTGAAACCATTGCCCGAGATGGCTGCGAGGCGGTTCTAGCGCAGGGTGTCCAGCCAGTTGGCGAGCAGGTGGCTCCCGGCGTCCCCGGACTTCTCCGGATGGAACTGGGTGGCGCACACCGGGCCTCGTTCCACGGCTGCGGCGAACGGCTCACCATGCTCGGCGACGGTGTCCCCCGGTTGCGGCCTGGCCGCATACGAGTGGACGAAGTAGAAGCGGGTGCCCTCCGCGATACCGTCGAACAGCACCGTGCCGGCCGGCGCGGTCACGGTGTTCCAGCCCATGTGTGGCAGGATCGGCGCGGCCAGGCGTCGCACCTCCCCCGCGAACACACCGAGCCCCGGGGTTCGCACGCCGTGCTCGTCCCCCAGCTCGTAGAGCACCTGCATGCCCACACAGATCCCGAGCACCGGCCGGCCCTGGGCGACCCGCTCGTGAACGACGGACGCCCCGCCGACCTCGGCGATCCCCCCCATGCACGCCGCGTAGGCACCCACCCCGGGAACCACCAGACCGTCCGCCCCGCGGGCGGCATCGATATCGGCCGTCACCGTCACGTCCGCACCGACCCGGGCGAGCGCCCGCTCGGCGCTGCGCAGGTTCCCCGATCCGTAGTCGAGGACGACCACCCGCGGGCCGCTCACCGACACTCCCCGCTCACAGCGCGCCCTTGGTGGACGGCACACCGATCACCCGCCCGTCGAGCGCCACCGCGTCCCGCAGCGCCCGCGCAACGGCCTTGAACTGGGCCTCGACCACATGGTGGGCGTTGCGGCCCGTGAGCACCCGCACGTGCAACGCGATCCGCGCCGACGCGGCTATCGACTCGAAGACGTGGCGGGTCAACGTCGTGTCGTAGGTGCCGATGAACTCGATCAGCTCCGGTTCGACGACCACGCAGTACGGCCGGCCGGACAGGTCCACCGCCGCCTGCACCAGTGCCTCGTCCAGCGGCACGAGCGCGTCACCGAACCGACGGATGCCGGTCTTGTCGCCGAGCGCCTCGTGCAGTGCCTCACCGAACGCGATCGAGGTGTCCTCAACCGTGTGGTGGGCGTCGATATGCAGGTCACCGCGGGTACGGACGGTCAGGTCAAACCCGCCGTGCTTGCCGAGTTGGCTGACCATGTGGTCGAAGAACGGAACCCCGGTCAGCGACGACGCCACACCCGTCCCGTCGAGATCCAGCTCGACGACGACATGCGACTCAAGGGTCTTGCGTTCGATCCGGGCTGTACGGCCCATCTGCGTCATCCCTTCCCGGTGCCGGGCAACCCGGCGGATGGCAGCCCGCCAGGTGGCGGCACCGCGCCGTCCACCGGTGTCACGACCCGCCCGGCCAGCAGCTCACGGATCGCGGCGAGGAACACCTCAACCTCACCGGGCAGGCCGGCGGTGACCCGCAGCCAACCATCCAGGCCGACGTCCCGGACGAGCACACCGGCGTCGAGCAGTCCCCGCCACACCGTCCGCTGATCGGCGAACCCCCCGAACAGGACGAAGTTCGCGTCGCTCGGCGCCACCGTGCATCCCATCGCGGTCAGCTCGACGTCGAGACGGTCACGCTGCGCCTTGACCGCCTCGACGGTGCCGAGCAGCTCGTCGGCGTGCGCGAGCGCGGTACGCGCGACCGCCTGCGTGAAGGTCGACAGGTGGTACGGCAGCCGCACGAGCTGCAACGCGTCGATGACACCCGGATGCGCGGCAAGGTAGCCGACCCGGGCTCCGGCGAGCGCGAACGCCTTGCTCATCGTCCGGGTCACCACCAGCCGCGGTTGCGCCGGCAGCAGGGTGAGAGCGCTCGCAACCCCGTCCCGCCGGAACTCGGCGTATGCCTCGTCCACCACTACCATGCCGGTACCGGTCTCAGCGACGGCCTGGCACGCGGCGACCACCACCTCCGTCGGCAGTGCGGTCCCGGTGGGGTTGTTCGGCGACGTGAGAAAAACCAGCGACGGCCGGTGCCTGCGGATCGCCGCGGCCACCGTGGCCGGGTCGAGGGTGAAGTCGGGCTCACGGTGCTCGCCGACCCAGCCGGTCGCGGTCGCCACCGCGATGAGTCGGTGCATCGAATATGACGGTTCGAAACCGAGCGCGACCCGTCCCGGCCCGCCGAATGCCTGGCACAGCTGCTGCAGGACCTCGTTGGATCCGTTCGCCGCCCACACCTGGTCGGTGCGCAGTCCGAAACCGGCGTCCGGGGTCAGGTAGTAGGCCAGATCCGCGCGCAGCGCCTCGGCATCACGGTCCGGGTAGCGGTTGGCCTCGGTGGCGGCAAGAGTCGCCGCCTTGCCCAGCGCGTCCACTAAACCGCTGGACGGCGGGTAGGGGTTCTCGTTGGTGTTCAGCAGCACCGGGACGTCGAGCTGCGGCGCGCCGTAGGGCACCATGCCCCGCAGGTCGTCACGCAAAGGCAGCTCGTCGAGGGTGAGCGGGCGTGCGGCACGCCCCCGAGCCTCGGATACGGGCTGGCCAAAGGCCGCGAAGTCGGACTCTGTCATCGGACACGCACCTCCACCGCGTCGACGTGGGCGATGAGATCCTCGGCGCCACCGAGCGCGGCGATCCGGGAAGCCACCTCGGTGAGAGCGTCACGATCGCACTCCACCACGTGAACCTGCCGTTGGAAAGCGGACACCGCGAGCCCGCCGCTGTACCGGGCGGTGCCGCCCGTCGGCAGGACGTGGTTGGAGCCGGCGAGATAGTCCCCGAGCGACACTGGCGCCCACGGCCCGACGAACACCGCCCCGGCGTTACGGACCCGGGCAGCGACCGCGGCCGGGTCCGCGGTCTGGATCTCCAGATGTTCGGCGGCCCAGGCGTTCACCACGGTCAGGCCCGCATCCACATCGTCGACCACGGCCGCCGCGCCCTGACCGGCCAGGGCCGCCTCCACCCGCTCGCGGTGGCGGGTGGCCGGCACCTGCTTGCCGAGTTCGACCTCGACCGCGTCGAGCAGTTCTACCGACGGGGTGACGAGCAGACAGGCGGCCATCGGGTCGTGCTCGGCCTGCCCGACCAGGTCGGCCGCGACGTATGCGGGGTCCGCGGTGTCGTCCGCGAGGATCGCGACCTCGGTCGGCCCGGCCTCGGCGTCCACCCCGACCAGGCCACGCAGCAGCCGTTTGGCGGCGGTCACGTAGATGTTGCCCGGCCCGGTCACCACATCCACAGCGGGGCAGCCGGACGTCCCGTGGGCGAACATGGCGATCGCCTGCGCGCCGCCCACGGCGTACACCTCGTCCACCCCCAGCAGGGCGCAGGCTGCGAGGACCGTCGGATGGGGCAGCCCGCCGAACTCCGCCTGTGGCGGCGAGGCCAGCGCGAGGGAGTCGACCCCGGCCTCCTGGGCCGGCACGACGTTCATCACCACGCTGCTCGGGTAGGCAACCCGCCCGCCCGGCACGTACAGTCCAACCCGTTCCACCGCGATCCAGCGTTCGGTGACCCGGGTGCCCGGCGCCACTTCTATGGTCACCGGGTCGCGGCGCTGCGCGCGGTGGACCAGGCGGGTGCGACGGATCGCCTCCTCAAGCGCGTCCCGTACAGCCGTGTCCAGGCCCGCGAGCGCGTCGGTGAGCGCGTCGGGCGCAACCCGCACCGTGGCCGGACGAACCCCGTCGAACCGCTCGCCCGCATCCAGGACCGCGGCGTCACCACGGTCACGCACGTCGTCACATACAGGACGAACCGCGTCCATGGCCGCGTCGACGTCTAGGGCCGCGCGGGGCAGCAGCCGACGCAGCTGCGCCGGCGAGGGAAGGCTTCCCCGCAGATCGAGCTTTCTGAGCACGATGACGAGAGTATCGGTACCCGGATGCGGTACGCCGACCTCAGTGGTGTCGGCCGTGGTCGCGGCAGCCGCGGCGGTGCGTGCGGGGGCCGCACCGGGTGCTGTGCGGCCGGCGCGGCCCCCGCC